>JACPDV010000765.1 GCA_016183835.1 Armatimonadota bacterium | reverse complement strand
CGTTCCGCCCACCGGACGGCTGGACCTTGTTGCCCCTCGAGACCACTACGGCGCTGCGGGCGTTTGGCGCGCCGGCCGGACCATTGCAGGGCGCGCGACTGATTCTCTCTTGGCACGACGTCCCGGGTGCGGAAGTTGCCACCGTTGCAGCCGCGCGGGACAAGGTCTTGGCCGACGACCTGCCCGCGGCGTGGCGCGGGAGTGGTTGCCGTGTGGTGCGGCAGTCCACCCGGCCGGTGGGTGGCGAGCTGGCGACGGTGATCGAGTCGCGGCTGACCGACGCCGGCCGGAGCCTGGTGCAGGTCCAGTACGTGGTGCAACGCGGCACCCGCTGCTGGGTGCTCTGCGGCATGGCGCCGGAGACGGTGGCCGCGGCGGCGCGGCCGGTGTTCGACCAGGCCGCCGATTCGCTGAAGTTCGAGGAGGGAGGCCGAGGTTGAGCAGCGCGCTGGGCAGGATCGAGGCCAAGGTGCTCCGCGGCGAGCGGCTCACGCTCGAGGACGGCGAGGCGCTGTTCGAGCATCCGCACCTCCCCGAGCTGGGCGCTCTGGCCGACCACGTCCGGCAGCGCTGGCACCCCGAGCCGGTGGTCACTTACGTCGTGGGCCGCAACATCAACTACACCAACGTCTGCTGGGTGCAGTGCGGCTTCTGCGCCTTCTACCGGCTCCCCAGCGACAAGTCCGGCGAGGCGTACACGCTTTCGCGCGAGCAGATCTACCGCAAGATCGAGGAGCTGGTGGGCGTGGGCGACGGGGTGGGGCAGGTGGAGCTGCTCCTCCAGGGCGGACTCAACCCCAAGCTCAAGGTGGACTGGTATGAGTCGCTGTTCCGCGACATCCGAGAGCACTACCCGAGCGCCTGGCTCCACGCTCTGAGCCCCACCGAGATTCAGTACATCGCCAAGCTCTCCGACCTCAGCGTCCGCGACACCATCGCCCGTTTGAAGGACGCCGGACTCGGGAGCATCCCGGGCGCCGGCGCGGAGATCCTGGACGACCGGGTGCGCCAGGTCATCGCACCCTACAAGGAGACGACCGCCGAATGGCTCGACGTGATGCGCGAGGCGCACAAGCTGGGACTGCGCACCAGCGCGACGATGATGTACGGCAGCGCCGACACCACGGAGCACCGGCTGCAGCACCTCCTCCGGATCCGCGAGCTGCAGGACGAAACGGGCGGGTTAACGGCGTTCATCGCCTGGAGCTTCCAGCCGGACGACACGCCGCTGGGTGAGCAGCTCGGCTACCCGCGGGCGAGCGGTTTCGACTACCTGCGCACGGTGGCGGTAGCGCGCCTGATGCTCGACAATGTGCCCAGCGTGCAGGCGAGCTGGGTGACCCAAGGGCCGAAGATCGCGCAGATCAGTCTGCGCTTCGGCGTCAACGACTTCGGCAGCACGATGCTGGAGGAGAACGTCGTCTCCGCGGCGGGGACCAGCTACACGGAGTGCATGCCGCTGTCGGAGATGCGGCGGCTGATCGAGGATGCGGGGTATCGGGCGGTGCGGCGGACGACGTTGTACGAGCTTTACGCGGAGGCGGTACCGGCGTAGGGGCGGGGCTTGCCCCGCCCGGCCTTCGCCCGCAGCCACCACCTCGTGTGGCATGGGCAGTCTGCTGCCCGTGTCTGCCACAGGCCGACCCGTCGCGCCGGACACGGGCGGCAGACTGCCCGTGCCACAAGGGGGCCTGGCTTCGTGCGCGACTTCGCCGGAATGACGCCAGCTACCGCCCGCGCCGCCGTCACGACGCCACGGCAGCACCGCGTCGGCCCCCGAGCAGCCGTCCGCCGGCACCATCCGCCGAGATCGCGTCGATCCGCACCTGCGCCAACGCACCGAGCTCCGCCGCTCCGGTCGCCTCGACGCGCAGGTAGTCACGACTCAGGCCTGTGAGCCGTCCGCCCGACCGTTCCTCCACCAGCACTTCCACGTCACGCCCCACCATGGCCTCGTGCTGCCTGCGCCGCAGCTCGTCACGGATCTCCAACAGCGCCCGCACCCGCGCCTGCTTCTCCGCCACGGGCACGTCGTCCGCCAGCTCCGCCGCCCGCGTGCCCGGCCGCACCGAATAGGGGAAGACGTGCATGTCCCCGAACGCCACCTCCCGGCAGAAGCGGAGCGTGTGGTCGAACTCCTCCGCCGTCTCACCCGGATACCCCACCAGCACGTCCGTCGCCAGACACAGCCCGGGCATCGCCTCACGTGCCTGGCCGGCCAGCTCGCGGAAGCGGCGCGTCGTGTAGCCCCGGCCCATCCGCCGCAACACGCCGTCGTCCCCCGACTGCAGCGGCAGGTGGAAATGCTCGCACACCGGCGACAGGTCGGCCATCACGCGGAACAGGTCCGGACCCACGTCCAGCGGCAGGATCGAGCTGAGCCGCAATCGCCGCAGACCCTCGACGCCTGCCAGCGCTTCCAGCAGCGCCAGCAGCGGCCGGAAGCGCGAGCCGCGACGGCCGGCGAAGTCCCACCCGTAGGCGCCCACCCGGATCCCGCAGACCACCAGCTCGCGGACGCCCTGCGCCACCTTCTCCTCGGCCTCCGCCACCAGCTCCGGGATGGTCCGCGAGCGCTGCCTGCCGCGCACGCTGGGCACGATGCAGTAGCCGCAGACATGGTTGCAGCCGTCCTGCACCTTGAGCATCGCCCGCACTCGCCGCTCGGGCGGCGGACCAGAATCCACCGGTGTGAGGAGCCCCATCGCCTGCCGCCAGCGCAGCTCCAGCAGCACGGCCTCCGGTACCTCGGCCCGGTCGCGCGTGCCGCGCACCACGTCCACCTCGGGCATCTGCTCGAACAGCGTCCGCCCGGCGCCCTCGGCGTAGCACCCGGTCACGGCCACCACCGCCTGCGGATTGGCCTGCGCCACGCCGCGGACCAGCTTGCGCGCCTTCCGGTCGGCGACCAGCGTCACGGTGCAGGTGTTGACCACGTAGGCGTCGGCCGGGGAATGGGCATCGACGACGCGGCAGCCGGCACGCCGAAAGGCGTCGGCCAGGGCATCGGAGTCGGCCTGGTTGACCTTGCAGCCGAGGGTGGTGATGGCAACGCGGAAGCCCGGCATGCGGGAAGCATACCACGGGTGCGGGTGCTCGTCCGTTGAGGTCGGGTGCAACCCACGGCGGCGGCTTGGCGTCCAAGGGGTCAGGGCGAGGGACATGCCGGGGGCGGAATCGGCCAGGTAGCGGGGAGGACACCATGCGCACGCTGCGGTTCGCCACGGTCTTGCTGCTCTGCTGGGTGTTTGCCATCGGGTGCTCGGGCGGGGCCGGCAGCACCAATGAGGGCCAGGGCAACGTCGACTACCGCGAGGCGATGCGCGCCTTCGTGCAGCGCATCGGCGCCTTTGCGAGAACGAGCCAGCCCGGGTTCCTGCTCGTTCCGCAGAACGGGCACACCCTCCTCACCACGAACGGCGCCGCCAGCGGGCCGTTGTCCGCCTCGTATGTCGCGGCCATCGACGGCGTCGGGCGGGAGGACCTGTACTACGGGGCGCAGCAGGACAACGTCCCTTCGCCCGCTGACTTCACCTCCGGCATCCTGCCGTTCATGGACAGGGTGCGCGGACAGGGGAAGGCCGTGTTGGTGGCCGACTACTGCTCGGACCCGACCTACGTGGACGACTCCCTGGCCCGCAGCGATCAGCACGGCTTCGTGAGCTTCCCGGCCGATCACCGCGACTTGGACGACATCCCGCCGTATCCGGCGGCGCCGCGCCTCGAGAACACGCGCGACATCACCCGCCTCACCGACGCGTCCAACCTGCTCTACCTGCTGCAGCCCGGCGCTTACGCCTCTCGCCAGGCGTATCTGAACGCGCTCCGTGGCACCAACTACGACATCCTGCTGATCGACGCGTACGATGCGGACGGTGTGGCGTTGACGGCGTCGGACGTGACGTCGCTGAAGGCCAAGGCCAATGGTCACGGGCGACTGGTGCTGGCCTACATGAGCATCGGCGAGGCGGAGAACTACCGCGCTTACTGGCAGGCCGGCTGGACCCGGAACCCGCCACCTTGGCTCGCCGGCGAGAACCCGGACTGGCCCGGCAACTTCAAGGTCCGCTACTGGATGCCGGACTGGCAGGCCGTGATCTTCGGCGGCGAGGGCTCCTACACGCAGCGGCTGCTCGATGCCGGCTTCGACGGCGCCTATCTCGACATCATCGACGCGTATGAGTTCTTCGAGGGCGACGGGTAAGGGCTCGGTCCGACGCCCTACTCCCCCTTCGGCACGACGTCGAAGTCGTGGAACGGCTTGCCCTTCTCGATGGTGAGGATGTCGAGCGCGGCGGCGGCGCCGTCGCCGGCGGAGATGACCAGCTCGATCTGGTGCCCGCGGGCGGTCCAGCCGATGCAGTAGAGGCCGGGCAGCGCCGTGCGGCCGGTGCGCTCGTTGACCACCGAGCCGTCTTCGGCGGTGGCCAGGCCGATGCCTGCGGCCAGGTCGCGCTTGGTACCGGTGGCGAGGATCAGGTAGCGTCCCTCGACCTTTTCATTGGTGTCGGTCACCGCGGCCCAGCCAGCGTCGGTCTGTTCCAGCGCCGTGACGGTCTGGTGGCGCAGCTTCCCGCCGAACCTGGCCACCTGCTGACGCCCGACGCGCAGCAGCTCGGTCCCGGTGATCTGCGGGATGCCCAGGTAGTTGTTCACCAGCGCGAGGTGCGCCGGGGTCTCATCGCAGCCCAGCAACACCACGTCGAGCCCGTTCTTCGACAGGAACAGCGCGGCGCTCAGCCCGGCCGGGCCGTCCCCCACGATCACCACGTCGGCCATGCTACATCCTCCTCGTCGGTGGTCATTATGCGCTGCCGGGTGTAGGGTGTAGGGTGTGGGGTGTAGGTCCAGAGGGTCCGAAGCCACACCCTACACCCTACACCCTACACCCGACACCCTACACCCCGTCACAGGTAGACCACCTGCCCCGTCCGCGCCGACTCCTCCGCCGCCAGGCAGGCCTCCACCGCCGCCGCCGACTCGCGCGGGGCGATCACCTCGATCGGCTCATCGGCCAGCACCTTGCTCGCGAAGTACGCCAGCTCCTCGCGCAGCGCGCCCGAGCGCATGCCGTGCAGCTCGGGCCAGTAGGTGGTGTCCGGGCTGCGCCAGCCGTTCTCGTCGCAGACGCTGAAGTTGGGGTGCGTGTCGTGGATGTGCACCGAGCCCTTGGTGCCCACCACCTCGAGCCGCTCGTCGATCTGGAAGGGGATCTTCTCGGGCATGTACCAGATCGTCTCCACCACGCCCACCGCACCACTGTCGAAACGGTACATGGTCCAGCCGAGGTCGGGATTGACATGCTCGGTGGTCTTCACGGTCTGCGCGTAGGCCGAGACCACCTTGGCGCCGGACATCCACAGCATCAGATCGGTGTCGTGCACGCCGTCGCCGATGATGGGGCCGATCTTGTCCAGCACCTGGTCGCCGATCCAGCGGGAGAGGTTGCGGCGGGAGTACATCCCCACGATGTCGCCCACGGCGCCGGCCTGGATCTCCTGTTTCGCCGCGGCGTAGCGCGGGTTGAAGCGGCAGATGTGGCCGACCATGAATTTGGTCTTGGCCGCTTCGGCCGCCGCCACGATCTGCCGGCAGTCTTCGTTGGTGGAGGCCATCGGTTTCTCGAGGAAGACGTGCTTGCCGGCCGCCAGGGCCGCCAGCGTGGGCGCCGCGTGCTGGTCCCACATGGTGACGATGCTGACGGCCTCCAGCTCCGGGTCGGCCAGCATCTGGTGGTAGTCGGTGAAGGTGCGCGACACGCCGAAGGCCGCCGCTATCTCGGCCAGCCGGTCGGGCCGCCGGGTGCACAGCGAGTGCAGCTCCACCTGCGGCACGGCCGAGAGAGCCTCGAGATGCTTCTCGCCGAACCAGCCCAGGCCGATGATCCCGTACTTGAGACGCCGCATGATCCGCCCTCCTCAGGCTGGTCGCGCGGCTTCGCCCCCGGCTGGCGGACTCCTGTCGGCTACACGGCGCAGAATGCGGCCAGGGCCTCGGCCAGCCGTTCGCCGCACCGCTCGAAGCTCTCCTGCGTCACCGGCCGGACCATCCCGTCCAGGTCGCGCTCGGTGAACAGCGAGAACTCGAGGGTCGCCGCGGGCCAGCCGTAGCGCACCGCCATCGCCACCGAGAAGTGGACCACGTCCTCGGTCGTCTCCCGCGCGTCCTCGCGGTCGATGCCGGTGTGGGTCTCGAGCAGCGCCAGCCAGCGTGCCAGCGCGAGCCCCCAGCCGGGCGG
>JACPDV010000119.1 GCA_016183835.1 Armatimonadota bacterium | reverse complement strand
CTTCGTCCTGGCGTTGGGCTAAAAGGGCGAGCTGATCGCGGAGTGGGCGGAGCACTGCCGCGCCGCGGGCGGGCTGGACGGGATCGACACCGCCTGCGTGGACACCGGCCTCGAGACACAGACCGGCGGCCGCGTGCAGCGCCTCCGCGAGCACCTCGACGGCGCCTTCTGCTGCACCTACGCCGACGGCCTGACCGATCTGCGCCTGCCCGACCTGCTCGCCACCCACCGCGCCGCCGGCCTCACCGCGACGCTCACCGCCGTGCGCCCGCGCTCGCAGTTCGGCATTCTCGACATCGCCGCCGACGGGAAGGTCCAGCGCTTCATCGAGAAGCCGCTCCTCCGCGAGTACATCAACGGCGGGTTCTTCGTCTTCGAGCCGGGGATCTTCGACTGCCTGACGCCCGACTGCGTGCTGGAGCGCGAGCCGTTCGAGCGCCTGACGGCCGGCGGCGGACTGGCCGCGCACCGGCACGAGGGCTTCTGGGCCTGCATGGACACCTACAAGGACCACGAGACCCTCGACGCCCGCTGGCGAGACGGCGAGGCGCCGTGGAGGGTGTGGGGGGCGGAAGGGGTGTAGGGTGTGGGGTGTGGGGTGTGGGGTGTGGGGCGGAATCAGAAGGCTTTGCGGAGGAAGTAGAAGCCGACGACGATCAGCACCGCCCCGCTGGCGACCTCGATGTAGTGCGCCCACCGGGTGGCCTTGGCGAAGCCGCGGAAGGTGCCGACGCCGGCGCCGATCAGCAGCAGCGGGATGGACTTGCCCAGGCCGAAGGCGAACAGCGTGGCCGCGCCGTGGAGCACGCGGCCATCGACCGCCGAGTACATGCAGATGCTGCCCACCGGGCCGAGGCAGCACGCGGAGCTGGCCAGGCTGACCACCGCGCCGAGCGCGAACGCCGCCCAGAACCCGCCCGCCCAGGGCGCCGACAGGTCCACCGAGCCGCCCTTCACCGGGAGCCTGATCAGCCCCGCCATCATGAGCCCGGTGAAGACGCACAGGACGCCAAGCACCGCGTCCCAGCCACTGCCGAGCACGCGCTTCATGGCCGCGCCCACCAGCGCGGCCACCACGCCCAGCACGCCGTAGGAGAACGCGGCGCCGAGGGAGAAGGACGAGACCAGCACCAGGCTGCGCTTCCGGTCCGAGCCGTAGCCCGCCACGTAGCCGATCACGAGCGGCACCATTGGCAGGTTGCACGGCGTCAGCCCGATCAGCACCCCGGCCGCGAGCACCAGCGCGTAGGCCACCGGTGAAGCATGACCGAGCTGCCCGCCGATCTGGTTGATGTAGTCCATGCTACTTACACTCGCCGCCCTCGCAGGTCACCCCGCAGGAGCCGGTGACGTCGGCGAAGACGCCGATCACCTGCTTGCGCTCCAGCTTGCCCGACTCGCGCTTGGTCACCTCACCCGATGGCGAGATGCCCGCCAGGAACGGGAGCTTCAGCGTGTCGGCGGCGAGGAACTTGAGCAGCTCTTCGTCACCCTTGCCGGGCGGGGCGAGGTCGATGCGGTCGGCCATGGTCTTGCAGTAGTCGGTGCAGTGCCAGCCGGCGAGCTGGGGATCCGGCTTGCCGGCGGGCAGGCCCACCAGCACCGCTGCCTTGTCGCCCTTCAGCGCGGCGGAGATCCGGTCGCCGAGCGGGGACGGGTGGCTGCGGATGAACTGCAGGATGGGCGCGTCGTCGGCGATCTGCTTGGCGAAGGGCGCCGTGGTGTCGGTCACCGCGGTGCCGGATGCGGCGACGCGTCCGGCGTCCGGCGCGGCCGCGTTGCTCTGGGCGTCGGCGGCCACCTTTTTGCCTTGCAGCACCCACAGCACGCCGGCTAAGAGGATCACGGCCACCACCACGCCCCGCACGTTCGGGTTGTTCACTGCTCTCTCCGTGGTCGAAAAGGGGGTCACGGCCGGGCGGACGCCAGGCCGGTGAGGTCGAGGAGCTCGCCGTAGGTCGGGTAGGCGCCGGTCTTGGCCACCATGCCGTCGATGCACGTCACGGGCAGGAGACCGGCCTCGAGCCAGCCTGTCAGCCGCTGCCGCGACTCCGGGTCGCGGACCTGCTCGAGTTTGCGCGGGAACACGAGGCGCCGCACGACCACCCGCCCGGCGTGCTCACGCGCGAACCGCTGGAGCGCCTCGTGCACCTCCACCAGCGCGTCCAGGCCCTCCTGCGTGCAGGCCCCGCCGGGACAGCACTGTTGCGGCTCGTGCACTTCCACCAGCCGAGTTGCGTCGCTCAAGGCCAAGCTCCCGCCGCGCGGCCGCGCGCGGCCGGCGGTTTCTCCCTGTTCTGCATCGGGAGTCCTCCCGCAGCCCGGATCGTTACAGCCGCGAGCGCGCCGAGGCTGTATGATCCGCGGGGATTCGCGGAACCCTTGCTCTGGAAACCCGGGTGGTGACAGCTTCTCGGCCGGTCCTGGTGACTGACTCCACGCGCCCCGGCGTGCTCGCGGCGCTGCGTGAGCTGTGGGGCTACCGCGAGCTCGTCGTCGAGCTCTCCAAACGCTCGCTCCAGCTCCGCTACAAGAACAGCGTGCTCGGCATCGCCTGGTCGCTCAGCACGCCCCTGATGCTGATCTTCATCATCACCCTGGTCACCAAGCGGCTGATGAATCAGAACATCCCGAACTATTCGGCCTACCTCTTCCCGGTGATGTTCGCCTGGAGCTTCTTCTCCATGGCGATCCCCGAGTCGTGCGGGGTGCTGATCGACAACGCCGCCCTCGTCCGCAAGGTCTACTTCCCGCGCGAGCTGCTCCCCATCACCGTGGTCGTGGCCAACCTCGTGCACCTCCTGATCGCGATGACCGTGGCCCTGGCCTATCTCGCCCTGCTGCGCATCCTCCCGCGGCAGGTCAACTGGCAGGTCCTGCTCCTGTTCCTCATCATCCCCGCCCAGTGCGCGGCGACGCTGGGCATCGGGTTCATCGTCAGCAGCCTCAACGTGCTGTTCGAGGCCGTCCGCTACGTCGTCATCGTGGCGATGCAGATCATGCTCTACGCGGTGCCGATCCTCTACCCCATCGAGCGGGTGGTGGCCGCCACGCAGCACCCGTGGAGCCATCCCTGGCTCGATGCCTGGCTGCGGCCGCACTTCGTCCAGCTCTACCTGCTCAACCCGTTCGCCAGCATCCTGGTGCTCTACCAGAAAGCGCTCCTCCCGCCCATCCAGAACGCCGGCATCCCGGCGCTGCCGTGGAGCTGGGGCCTGCTCGGGCAGACCTGGCTGATCTCGGTCGTCATCCTCGTGGCGGGCGCAATGGTCTTCGGCCGGTTCAAATGGACGGCGGTGGAACGCCTGTGAGCACGCCTCTCCCGGCCATTGCCGTGCGGGGCATGACCAAGCGGTTCCGCGTGGTGCACCAGGCCTCCACGTTGAAGCGGGCCGCCCTCGAGATGCTGTTCAACCCGCGCAGTCGGGTGGACCACATCACGGCGTTGCAGGACATCGACTTCACCGTGGCCGAGGGCGAGACGGTCGGCATCGTCGGGCGCAACGGCAGCGGCAAATCGACCATCCTCACGCTCCTGGCCGGGATCTACCGGCCGAGCTTCGGCTGCATCACCGTGCGCGGGCGGATCGGCTCGTTGCTCGACCTGGGCGCCGGGTTCCACCACGAGCTCACCGCCGAGGACAACGCCATCATGGCCGGCATGATCCACGGCCTCACCCGCGCACAGTCGCTCGACCGCGTCCCCCGGGTGATCGACTACGCCGGCCTGGAGGGCTTCGCCGACACCAAGATCAAACACTTCAGCTCGGGCATGATCCTGCGGCTCGGCTTCAGCGTGGTGATCCACACCGAGCCCGACGTGCTGCTCGTGGACGAGGTGCTGGCGGTGGGCGACGAGACCTTCCAGCGCAAGTGCCGGGAGACCATCGGCCAATTCCAGCGGCAGGGCAAGAGCATCGTCTTCGTCAGCCACGACCTGGACACCGTGGCCGAGGTGACCCGACGGGTGATCTGGCTCGACGCCGGACGCCTGCGGATGGACGGACCCAGCGGCGAGGTGCTCGCCGCCTACCGCGCCGAGGCGGCGCGCTGAGCATGAACGACCTGGCCGTCACCGGGGGCCTGCTGCTGACCGACGGCGCCGCGCGGCCGGGCAATCTCTACCTCGAGGGCGGCCGCATCGCCGCCGTCACCCGCGAGGCGCTGCCCGCCCGCCGCACGCTCGCCGCCGCCGGCCGGTGGGTCACTCCCGGACTGCTCGACCTCCACCTCAACGGCGCCGCCGGGGTGGACTTCACCTCCCTGCGGCTGGACGACCTGCCGGCCTTCGAGCGGCACCTCCTGGCGGGCGGGACCACGGCCTACCTGGCCGCGCTCAACACCGACCGCCCCGGGCGGCGCGTGGCGGCGCTGCGCGAGCTGCGGCGAGCCCTGGCCGAGCGGCCGGCCGGCGCGCCGCGCTGCCTCGGCTTCATGCTCGAAGGACCCCACTACTCCCCCGCGCAGTGCGGCGCGCACGACGCGTCGCTGTTCTGTGACCCCACGCCGGAGGCCGGGGCGGAGGTGCTGGCGGCGGCGGGCGAGTGGCTGCGGGTCTGGTCGCTGGCGCCCGAGCGGCCGGGGTCGGTCGAGTTCATCCGCTGGCTGGCGGGACAGGGCGTGGTGGCGGCGGTGGGGCACTCGAGCGCGTCATTCGACGAGGTGGGCGCGGCCGTGGCCGCGGGCGCGCGGCTGGTGACGCACGTCTACTGCTGCCTCGACAGCTTCACCGGCTCCGGTCCGAGCAAGCGGCTCGGCGGCAACGAGGCGGCTCTCGCGCACGACGAGCTGACCCTCGAGCTGCTCGCCGACGGGCAGCATCTGACGCCCGCGCTGGTGCGCTGGATCGTGGCCACGGCGGGCTGGAAGCGGGTCTGCATGATCGGCGGCCGTGCGTACCGGCCCGATCGCACGCACTTCGCCGGAAGCACGGCGACGCTGCCGCTCTGTCTGCGCAACTTCCAGGCGGCGACCGGGCTGCCCTCAGCGATGGCGGCCGCGACCGCGACGCTGGTCCCGGCAAGGCTGCTGGGGCTGCACCCCGGGCGCGGGAGCCTGGCCGTGGGCAGCGTGGGGGACGTGGTGGTGTGGGACCCGGGCTGGGAGGTGGCGGCGGTCGTGACTGCGGGGCAAGTCTGCCAAGAGGTGTGAGGAGGAGGTGCGGGCTCGCGCACCGAATCGGGTTGCGTTGTACAGGACCGGGACGTAGCAGCCGTCCATTCGGAGGGGAGAACAACATGCAAGAGCTGCGGCGCATCACGCGCACGCCCGGCGTGAAGGGCGGACGCCCGTGCATCCGTGACACGCGGATCACCGTGGAGACGGTGGCGGAGCTGGCCGGCGCCGGGCGCACCCGGGACGAGATCCTCACCGCGCACCCCGAGCTGAAGCCCGAGGACATCAGCGAGGCGTTGCGCTACGCCGCGTGGCGGGCGGGCGAGCTCGAGATCCCGATCGGCGCCCGCTGAGCGGGGTCGGCGGCGGGGCGTGGGCCGAGGTGGTAGAATGTCCACGGGAGTGCAGCCATGAGCGAGCCGGTTCGGGTACAGCCGGCGGTGACGCCGGAAGACTACCTGGCGGCTGAGAGGGTTGCCGTTGTGAAGCACGAGTACCTGGGCGGGCAGGTCCATGCCATGTCCGGGGCCAGCATGGCGCACAATCGCATCGTGCACAACTGGCACGAGGTGCTGGGGCGGCACCTGGCGGGTCACTCGTGCGAGGTGGTTGGCGCCGACATGAAGCTGCGGGTTGCTTCCGACGTGTTCGACTACCCGGACGTGATGGTGTGCTGTGAGCCGATCTCCGACACCGCAGACTACACGGAGAGCGCGCGGGTCGTGATCGAGGTCACGTCGGCCTCGACCCGCCGCATCGACGAGCGGGAGAAGGCTCAGGCCTACTGGAGCCTGCCGTCGATCGAGGTTTACGTGCTGGTGGCCCAGGACGTGGTGTGGGTGCGCGTGTTACGGCGCGGCGAGCGCGGCTGGGAGACCGAGAGCCTGACGCATGCGGGCGACGTCGTGCGGCTGGAGTCGCTGAGCCTTGTGGCGCCGCTGACAGCGATCTACGCACGAACGGAGGTGGCGCAGGCTGCCGACATGTAGGTGCCGCCGGCAGGGAGATCCGCCCTCCGTGCGAACTGTTGGGCGTCGCGACCGGAGCCCGACCTATGCGCCTCCTCGCCCTCCTTCTCACCCTCACAGCCTGCACGGCCGCCGAGCTCCGGCTGCCCATCACCGCCGACACCAACGTCAGCTCCTACCCCTCGGAACGGCCCTACAGCTACGGCGCGCGGAGCCTGGCGCGGATCAAGGGCATCGAGATGTTCATGCTCGTCCGCTTCGACGCGGCGCCGCTCCGCGGGCAGCCGACATGTAGGTGCCGCCGGCAGGGAGATCCGCCCTCCGTGCGAACTGTTGGGCGTCGCGACCGGAGCCCGACCTATGCGCCTCCTCGCCCTCCTTCTCACCCTCACAGCCTGCACGGCCGCCGAGCTCCGGCTGCCCCTCACCGCCGGGCATACGCTCTGCTCCTATGCCCCCATCGAGCTGCTCGCCGACGGCTGGATCCGCGCTGCCGTCGCCCCCGAGCTGATCGAGGCCAACGCCAACGGGGCGTCCTACGGGCTGTGTGTGAGTGACGAAACCGGGCAGACGCGCGCCAACAACGACGTCTACTGCCGCGAGCAGAGCAACGGCCGGCCGTACCTGGTCGTCGACGCCGAACCGGACCAACCCGCCGCCAGCCTCACCAACGTCCGTGTCGAGCCGGCGCCCGAGGCCGCCACGCCCACCACCGGCGCCGCCCGGCTGCGGTTCGACCTCAGCGGCGCGGACCCGTCGCGCCTGGCGCTGACGGTGAACGTCAACGGCACGCCGCTACCGCGCTGGCAGACCCCGTTCGCCAGGCCCGGCGCCAACCAGGTCGTCCTGCCCGGCCTCCCGCCGGACGAGGCGCTCACGGTGGAGGTCAGCCTCTGGAAATGGGGTCAGGCTACTTTTTCGGCGCAGGCTGCGGGGCGGAGCAGCCAGAAAAGGGGTCAGGCTACTTTTTCGCCGGTGGCGACGCCAGCGGGCCGGAAAAGTAGCCTGACCCCTTTTTCGGTCCCCGGCTACGCCAGCGTCCACCCGGTGACCGGCAACGTGCTCGAGGAGGTGGGGCCCGGGCGGTATGCGGGTGAGGCCGCGGGGGAGTATCGGCAGCGCAATCCGGTGTGGTCGGCGGACGGCGTACGGCTGGCGGCGGCGCGGGGCGAGACCGTGGCCGTGCAGCTCGTCGGCATCGAGCCTGACGCCGTGGCGCAGGTCGCCCTGCCCCCGCTGCCAGCCTCGGCGGTGCAGACCTTCGCCCTGTGGTACGTGCAGGATCCCGCGCCCGTGGCCGAGGTCGCCGTGCCCTCGCGCAAGCCTCGCCCGGACGGCAACTGGCAGGATCTGGCCGGGCGCAGGTATTGGCCGCTGCTGGTCGAGATCACCGTGCCGAAGGACACCCCTGCCGGTGTGCATCACACCACCTGGCGGCTCGGCGAGCAGTTCCACGTCTCGCTCAACAGCTACGGCCGGGTCCACGACCAGTTCGGCATCCGCGACGGCAGTTCGGACGAGGCGCTGCGGGTGGAGAACGAGTACCACCGCCTCGCCCACGCCCACCGCCTCTGCTGGGCGCCGCTGACCTACAACCAGGCGGGCGGGCTCGACTGGGGCGCCGGGCCGGCGTTGAGCGGTCCGAACGATGCGCCCGCCTGCGACTTCACCGACTTCGACCGTCGCTTCGGCCCGCTGCTCGACGGCAGCGCCTTCGCCGGGCTGCCGCGGAGCGGCGTGCCGCTCGACCACCTCTACCTGCCGTTCTGCGAGAACTGGCCGAGCCCCATCGCCGCCTACCGGTTCCAGCCAAGCACCCGCGAGTACCCGGCCATCATGGTCGAGCACGCCCTCCAGGCGCCGGCCGTCGAGGAGGCGCTCGACGCCGCATGGCAGGCGCGCTACGTGGCGGTGGCCGAGGCTTTCGCGCGTCACCTCGCCGAGCGCGGCTGGTCGCAGACGCAGTTCCAGTGCTACTTCAACGACAAGTACGACTTCCGGGACCCCAAGCAGGGCGGGCGCGGCACCTCCTGGTGGCTGCTCGACGAGCCGATGCACCGCGACGACTGGCTGGCGCTGCGGTTCCTGGCCGGGCTGTTCAAGGACGGCTGGCGGAAGGCCGGCAGCCCCGCCAACGTGGTGGTGCGCGCGGACATCTCGCGGCCGCAGTGGCAGCGCGACTGGCTGGACGGGCGCGTGGACGTGGAGGTCCTCGGCGGGGCGTTCTACGACTACCGTGAGCGCACGCTCGGCTGGCTGCGGCAGGAGCGCGCCACGGGCTGGACCTATGGCACGGCGAATCGCGTGGGCGAGAGCAACGAGAATGCGGTGGGCTGGTGCCTCCAGGCGTACCTGGCCGGGGTTGATGGCGTGGTGCCGTGGAACAGCATCGGCGGCGACGGGCACTTCGAGCGGGCGGAGCCGACGGCGTTGCTCTATCCGGGCAAGCGGTTCGGGATCAACGGCTCGCTGGCCAGTCTGCGGCTGAAGGCGCTACGGGCGGGCGAGCAGGAGGTGGAGCGGCTGCGGCTCTTGGCGGCGGCGCGCGGCTGGGACCGCGAGCAGGTGGCGGCGGCGGTGGCGGGGGTGCTGGAGCTGAAGGGCCAGGCGCGGAGCCGGGGCGGCGAGGATGCGGGGTGGGTCAGCTTCGCCGGCCTGCGGCCGGAGGATACGGAGCGGCTGCGAGAAACGGTCGCGGCGGAGTTGGGCGACGCTGCGCCGTGAGTCCGGGCCGGGCTCAGGGCTGGATGCGCTCTCACGTGTCGGCAGAAACGAAGTGAGACAGGTGGCGCGGGTTGGTGGTGGCCACTACAATCCGGTCTGGTGGCAAGCCGAGGCTGAGGGTTTGCGCGGCGACGATCACATCGCAGTCTAGTTCGCGCGGGTCGGCCGTTGGCCTGCCCCCTTGCCGTGCGCGCGCCCACAGGCTGGCGGCCAGCTTCAGGGCTTCATCCGAGAGCGGTAGGTAGCGGTCTGGCACGAGACTGTTGAAAGCATCCAGCCGGGCCAACCCGAACACCTTGCCGGCACGATTCAACTCGCGCCTCACTTCATAGTCAGCAATCGCCGGCACGACAACATGCCAACCAGCCACGGACCACGCCTCCACCTGTGCCCGACACGCATCCGCCCGCACGATGCCGGGGCGATGCGCCACCAACCCGAGAGGGCCCGCATCGAGGACGACGGTACGGCTCACTGGTAGAGGATCCTGGCTCCGACAGCCAGCCGGTTGGCGTTCATGTTCGCCATGAACTCCGCCAACTCCCGCTCCCGCGCCGCCAACTCCTCCGGGTCGTCGGTGGCGTCCTCGGCTTCCCACCGCGCGAACAGCTCCCGGGTCAGCCGGGCCTCTTCCGTCAGCTCCCCGGACAGGTGCTCGGTGATCAGCCGCCGCGCGCACTCCTCGGCGGCGATGCCCTGCCGCTCGGCGGCCGCCCGCAGCCGAGCTTCCTCTTGCGGCGTCAACTCGACATGGATACTCATGCCAGCACCTCACGCGCCATCCTAGCGACCTCATTGTACCACCGGCCGCCGCGGAGGATACGTCGCGGCGCCGCCAAACGGTGCGCTCGCAGGAGCCGCCCCATGCTTCCGTTCGTCATCCTCTGCTCCAACGCCGGCGCCGGCGGATACCAGGCGTTCCCCGACGTCTGCCGTTGCGCCAACGGCGACCTCGTCTGCGTCTTCTACGCCGGCTACGACCACATCAGCCTGCCGCGGCCCGACCTGCCCCGCGGTGCCCGCGTCTGCTCCGTGCGCTCCACCGACGACGGCCGCACCTGGGGGCCGGCGACGGTCGTCGCCGACACGCCCTGGGACGATCGCGACCCTTCCGTCACCTGCCTCCGCAACGGCAACCTGATCTGCAACTGGTTCACTTACTACGCCGGCGGCGACGCGCGGCCGGAGAACACCAGCCGTTACAAGGAGCTGTGGACCTGCGCCTCAACGGACCACGGGCAGACCTGGACCGAGCCGCACCTGGTGCCGAGCACCGCCAATGCGCACTGGGGCACGTCGTCACCGATGATCGAGCTGCGCGACGGCACGCTGCTGTGGCCCATCTACCGCGAGTACACCGAGCCGCTCCGCTGTTGGTCGGCCTGCCTGCGCTCCACGGACCACGGTGAGACCTGGAGCGACCCGATCTTCGTGGACGAAGGCAACGACGACAACGACGAGCCGGCGTTCATCGAGCGGCCCGACGGGAGCGTGCTCTGCCCGATGCGCTCGAACCCGGGCGACAGCATGTGGCGGTCGGTGTCGACGGACCAGGGCCGGAGCTGGTCGCGCTCCGAGAAGGTGGGCTTCCCCGGCCACGCGCCGTACCTGCTCTACGCGGACCGCGTGCTGCTCCTCGGCCACCGGCTGCCCGGCACGTCGCTGCACTGGAGCCTGGACGACGGAGAGACGTGGAGCGCGGGACTGCAGCTCGACGAGTGCATCGGGGCGTACCCGAGCATGGTCAGGCTGCGGGATGGGACGGTGTTGTTCGTCTACTACCAGGAGGGCACGGGCTCGCAGATCCGGGCGCAGCGGCTGCGGGTGACGGCGGAGGGGGTCAAGTCGGTGGGGTGGGAGTAGGGCCGGCCTCCAGGCACTCATCCACCTGCTTCGCCAGCGCGCCCTCGATCCCCTGGTTGAGGAACAGCGTGGCCGTGGCGCAGTTGCCGCAGTACGGGCCGGGGAGGTGTCGCACCTGGCTCAGCGCCTGGCGGATGTTCTCCATCAGCCCCGCGCGGAGCACGTTGCCCACCGGTTCGGGCCGGGCGATGTAGTGCGCGCCGCACCAGTACTGGCTGCCGTCGGGGAGCACGAAGGCCTGCGTCGGCACGATGTGGCAGCGCGGGCCGAGCGCCAGCCGAGCGTAGTTGCCGACAGCCGCCGCCTCCGCATACTCCGCGAGGTCCCCGCTCTGCCGCACCCGCAGCCACGCGCTGGCGAAGAAGGCCCAGTCGCCGAACGGCACCCGGTCGTCGCTCGTGACACCGATCTCCTCTTGGTACTCTTCCCACACGGCAGCGGCGCAGGGCCAGGTGTCTTCGTAGAACCGGCGCGTCTCAGGCGCGGTGAGGCGGACACCGGCGTTGTGCTCGCCGCCCACCGGCACCAGGTGCGCGCCCAGGTCGCGGAAGAAGGGGTCCTGGCGCCAGCCGCCGGTGTGGTCGGGCGAGCGCTGCGGCTTAGTGTGGACGATCCAGCGCACCAGCTCCGGATAGCCCCAGGCATTGTCGCGCGTGAGCACGCAGTTGAGGTGGAGGATGGGCCGGTCGCCGCCGAGCAGCTCGCGGGCGATGAGCAAGTTCTCGATCCCGGCCACGGCGCGCTCCCAGCGGCCCGGCACGCCGGACATGGCGTCGTGCACCTCGGGATTGGCGCTGTCGAGCGAGATGTGGATCTTCGCCAGGCCCGACGAGACGAGGCGGAGGGCGGTAGCGGGCGAGAGGCGGAGCGCGTTGGTGTTGACGTTTGCCGGGCAGCCGAGCGCGGCGGCGTGGCGGATCAGGCCGTCCGGGCCGTAGAGCCGTCGCTGCCAGAGCAGCGGCTCGCCGCCGGTGAGGTAGATGTAGGGCTTCGATCCGCTGTCTGCCGCTTCGTCCACGACCCGCTTCCAGTCGGCCAGGGCGAGCCGCCGGCGGGTGGGGCGCTGATTGCAGTAGAGGCACTTCGGCGAGGCGTTGCAGGCCCAGGTAAGGCACAGCCCGAGGAAGCTGAGGCCGGGCAGCGCCACGTCGTCCGAGCCGTCTCGCCAGCCTGCTAGCTCGGCGATCAGCCCGTCGCGATCGCGCTCTCCGGCGGCGATCCGGGCGCGGACGGCGGCCTCGTTGCGCGCCACCAGGTGGGCGCTGGCGAGCCCCGAGGAGTTCGGTTCGGGGGGCACGGGCAGGCGGGTGGCACGGGCCTCATCGACCAGCCCGGAGCGGATGGCGGCCCGCCAGGCCGGCGATTCGTACCGGCGGCGGAGGCGCCCGGCCTGGGCCGGCAGGAAGCGGGAGAAGTCCATGCTCGGCCTTTCGCCGCGGACCTTCGCCGGCCGACCCGCGATTCCCTTGAGTGGTGCCCAATCGCTCGATCCGGCGGCGGTGGAGCGGGGCTTGTAGGGCGCCGTGTACCGCCAGCTCCGCGTGGCGGCCGTGCTCGCCAGCCTGGCTGCCGCCCATCGCCAGGGTCTGATCGGCGTGCAGGTGCACCGGCGGCCCGGTCGCGGACGGCGGTCTTGTGTGCCGCGGGCCGGATTGGTTCACCGGAACCATCTTACGGCCAGAACCTCGCACGACTGCGGGTCGCGCCGCGGTGGTGCAGAAGCCGCCGGCAGTGTGCGTATGAGCGCCACTTCGTCCGGGGTCGCCGAGCCGAAGGGGACCACCCGCCGGACGGCGCCGTCAACCCTCAGGAGCAAGCGACCGTCGAGCCGGCGACAGGAGAGTGAGGAGCCGCTGTCCAGCGCCCAGCCGCTGGACGTCCACAGGCAGTCGCGATGCCGGTCGAGAGCCGCGCCATCAGAACTCAGCGCCCGCCCGCGGACGGTCCGCTCGGAGGACGGAGTCATGAGGTGAGTCCGCGCGGGAGCGTAGGTCATCGCCAGCCAGAGGTCGCCCGAGGAGCGCGCGTCCCAGTGGGCGA
>JACPDV010000118.1 GCA_016183835.1 Armatimonadota bacterium | reverse complement strand
CTCACCCCAACCCTCTCCCGAGGGCAGAGGGGGTCGGAGGTGGGAACCCGGACACCATCCTAGCGACGCACCTCGAGCTTCAGGTCGTCCACGTAGAACGCCGCCGTGTCGGCGGCCAGGCTGACGAACCCAAACCAGGTCAGCCGCCTGAACTCCGCGTGGCACGGCACCGCGGCGAAGCGCTGTGCCGGCGCACCGGGCAGGCTCAGCGTGAGGTCGTAGGCGCCGGTGGCCGCCTTGCCCAGCGGGCAGGCGACCTCGACGCCGACCCACTGCTCGCGTGGCAGCTTGAGCGTCGGCCGCCCGTTGGCCATCAGCATGTCGCCCGGCCCGAGCTGCAGGCTGGGCCCGGCGTGGTAGGGGTTGGCGCCGTAGCGCATCTCGAGCCAGGGCAGCGCGCCGCTGCCGATCCACAGCTTGTAGCTCGCCACCGCGGTGCCGCGGCCGGCATTGGGCTGGTAGAAGCAGTGCGGGTCCCAGTTGTTCTTCAGCCCGGGCGCGTCGGTGAGCTTCAGCGCGCACTTGCCCGACGCGGCCTGCTCATCGCTCACGGCGACGTGCCCGCCGGGGATCTCGCCCAGGTAGACCACCGCGTCCGCCGGCGGCTGGCCCACCGCAGTGGTCTCGAATCCGTCGTCGATCCCGTGGCCCAGCACCTCCTCGCGCGTGGCCGCCGGGAGCACGGTGGGCGGGAACTTCGCCGAGTGCGGCAGCGCCACCCAGGCGGGCTCGCCGTACAGCCCGCAGTCCTTCACGTCGAACGGCTGGAAGCCGAGCTTCGTGATGGCCGGCGAGGTGGGCTTGAGGCGGAAGTCACCGTGCTCGGGGTCCATGAACTGCGGGTCGGCGATGAGCGAGTCACGGTCCAGCCCCAGCTCGAGCCATTCGTCCCACGAGCCGCCGTTGAACACCATCTCGCGCCCGCCGGTGCGCCAGTAGAGGTTGTGGTTCCAGGTAGACTTGAGGTCGGGGTCGGCGTCGTAGTAGAAGGTGTTGCCCTGGGTCACGTAGACGATGTTACGCTCGAAGTCGGCGGGCTTGCCGACCGGCATGGCGCGCCACACGGTCTGCAGCGCGCCGCGGGCGAAGATGTTGTTGCGGACCACGTTCTCGTGGGCGCCGTTGTGCATCATCAGCCCGCCGCTGGTGGTGTCGTGGCAGAGGTTGCTCTCCACGGTGATCTGGTTCGACTCGGCATCCAGGTAGACGCCCCAGGCAATGGGCACCGACGGGTGCGAGAGGATGTCGTGGATGTGGTTGTGGCGGAGGATGGTGCCTGTGCTGGTGCCGAGGGTGTAGATCCCCGCGCCGTCGCTGAGCATGCCGCGCATGACGTGGTGGATGTGGTTGTCGGCGATCACGTTGCGGTGGCACTGGGTCGCCGTGCTGCCCCAGTTCCAGCCGATGCTCATGCCCGAGTAGTTGCCGTCGTGGATCTCGTTGTGCGTGATGGTGTTGTCGCTGCTCTGCCCGACGTAGATCCCCACGCCGGCGGCGTAGACGATGCCGTAGTCGTGAATGTAGTTGTTGTCGATGGTGTGCCCGGCACACTGGTCGGCGGGGTCGTTGGCCATGGCGGTCTCGCCCACGCGCACCGCGCCGGCGCCCAGGTCGTGGAACTGGTTGTGGACGATGCGGCAGGCGCGGGAGCCGGTCCGCAGCCAGACGGCGTAGCGCCCGACGTGGGCGATGTCGCAGTTCTCGATGCTGACGCTGGACGCGCCTGTGACCGTGATCGCGGCGCCGATGGTGCAGACGGCCTGTGGGTCGCTGTGCCCCTCGGGCTCGAGGCTCCAATCGGCGTGGCGGAGGTTCAGGCCGCGGAGGGTGATGTTCTCGACCGGCACGCCCAACGCGGCTTCGCCGACGAAGCGCAGCAGCTCGTCGGTGACCGGTGCGTACACCTCGGCAGTCTGCGGGTCCTCGCCGGGCAGCGGGTAGTAGGAAAGCGCGCCCGTGTCGCGGTCGAGGTACCACTCGCCCGGGGCGTGACCACGACCACAGCGTCCTCGAGGTTCGGCCACTCCTCGAGGTCGCCGGGCTTGTAGACGAAGGCAGTTCGTTCGCGGTTGACGGGCTTGCCCTGCGGGTCGGTGCCGGGCGCGTCGTAGCCGGCGATGGTGAGGAAGCCTTCGTTCGGCGTGCGGGCGCGCTGCGCGCGGCGGCCGTTGACGAAGAGCTGGTTGAACGACCACCGGCCGGCCCGGACCTCGGGGAGTGTGACGGCCCAGAGCTTGCCCTCGCGCCGCCAGCCGGTGATCCGGCGGCCGCCGTCGAGGATCGGCCGTTCACCGCGGTAGGCCTGCCACGTGGCGGGCCGCTCGGCGGTGCCGGAGTCGGAACCGCCGAAGACCATCGCCTGCGAGAGCGGGTAGACGCCGCCGCGGAGCGTGATGGTGACCGGCTGACCTTCGGCGAGCAGCCGGCGGGCGCGGCGCTGCGCCTCCTGCGGGGTAGCCAGCGGCGCGGCGAGCGTGCCGGGAGAGGCATCCTTGCCGTTCGGCGCGACGAACAGCTCAGCCGGGAGCGCGGGCAGGGCGGCGAGGAGGACGACGACGGCGGCGGGGCGCATGGACATCTCCGGCGCACCTGTTCGGGCCAGGCGGCCGGGAACCTCCACGGCCGTGGAGTGTGGCGGGGTGACCCACGCGGCACCCCCTCCTTGCCAAAGAGGGGGCAGGGGGAGGTCCAGTTCAAACCACCTCACGACCGGTGGTGAGGACCTCACCCCAACCCTCTCCTTGGCAAGGAGAGGGAGTCCGGAGGCCCTGTCGGCGCCGGAAGCGGGCTACCGCAGCCGCAGCTCCGCAACCAACTCGTCGGCGAGCTTCGCCACGGAGCCCGGCTCGGCGATCAGGATCGCCGTGCCCACCAGCGCCTCGTCCGCCGTCAGCTTGAGCGTCCCGCCCGCCACGCGCGGCTTCGTCCGCGCCAGCTCGTGCCACTTGCCGGCGCGCACCTCACCCGTTACCGCGACCGGCGCCTGCCAGGTGCGGCTCGTCGCCACGCTCAGCTCACCGGTCGCCAGGGGCATGAGCAACAGCGCGGCGCTCTCGCGCACGTCCTTGCCGTCGCGCGACTGCAGCAGGCAGGCCGGGCCGCCGACCACCGCCTTGCCGGCCACCGTCACGGCGCCCTGCGCCAGGACGCCGCGCAGCTCGTCGCCCTGCCCGAGGTGTACGAGCACGGCGTCGTTGGCGGCTGCCGCGACGGTCACACCGCCGAGGGTGATGTCCCGCGTCTGCCCCCAGTTGGCCGCCACCCAAGCCCGCGAGCCGTCGCGCGAGGCCACGGTGGCGCACTGGATCTCCCTGGAGTCCGGGGCCGACGCCAGCCGCTGGATTCCCGCCTCGGCAAGGAACGCGGCATAGCGCTCACGCAGCCCGCCGCGCAGCTCCGCCGGCTCGGGGATCAGCGTCACCTTGCCCTGCCCCACGATTCCGGTCGCCGGCTGGCCGTAGGCACGCTGCTCGAACGGGTCGGCGAGGGGCTGCTCGGGCAGACCCAGCGCCGCGTACCGCGCCCCGCGAGTGGGCTTTCGGCCCTCGTCGTAGCCGAGGCTGCCCGAGACGTACAGCCGGCCGCCGCACTCGACCCACTTCCGCACGGTCTCGAACACCGCGTCGGTGGGGCAGTAGGGGAGCGGCCAGAGGATCGCCCGCGCGGCGGCGGGGATGGCCGCGAGATCGTTCTCGTGGAGCAGGCCGAACGGCACGCTGAGGCTGGACAGGGCGCCGATGGCGTTGGTCAGCGCGCGGTCGATGTCGCCGAAGCGCGGGCCAAGGCGGTGCTGGTCGGGGATCAGCAGGTACAGCGCCGGCGGCTCGTACACCGGCCGCACGGCGCGCGTGGCGAGGGTGATCGCCGCCATGTCGGCGACCCACGGCCGCGGCACGCGGTCCTGGCGGAAGAGGCCCCACGGGAAGATCACATCCGGCATGTCGCGCCAGAACCAGTTGCACGCGAAGGCGCCGCCCACGCCGAACGCCAT
>JACPDV010000738.1 GCA_016183835.1 Armatimonadota bacterium | reverse complement strand
GTACATGCGCGAGCGCGGCATCGTGGCGCCCTGCATGATCTGGCCCGCGCCGATGGTCTACGGTGACGAGACAGCGTTCCGCAGGCACCTCCAGCTCGCCAAGGAGGAGGGCTTCGCCGGGCACCCGCTGGTCTTCGGCTCGTCGGACATGATCGGCGCACCCACCGAGCCGGCCGAGCTGGAGAAGCTCAAGGACAACATCCGGCGGACGGTCGCGATCGCTCGCGAGTACGGCTTCCCGGAGGTCTACTTCTACGGCATCGACGAGGCCACGGGCGACGTGCTTAAGTCGGAGCGCGTGGCCTGGCAGGCGGTGCACGACGCCGGCGGGAAGGTGATCGTCTCGGGCTTCCACGGCCAGCTCGAGGCGGTGGGCGACCTGCTCGACCTGTTCAACCGCGCCGGCGACCCGCTGGCCGAGCGCCCCGCCGAGTGGCACGCCCGCGGGCACAAGCTGTGGAACTACGGCAACCCGCAGACCCCGGTGGAAGACCCCCTGGTCTACCGCCGCAACTTCGGGCTCTTCCTCTGGAAGGCCGACTTCGACGGCGCCAACACGTACTGCTTCATGGACAGCGAGGGCCTGACCTGGAACGACTTCGACGGCCCGGCCTACCGTGACCACACGGTGGCTTATCCGACGGTGGACGGCGTGGTGGCGACGCTGGCGATGGAGGGCTTCCGCGAGGGCGCCGACGACGTGCGCTACGTCACTACGCTGCGGCAGGCGATCGCGCGGGTGCTGAAGGACGGCCCGGCGGCCCGGCAGGTCGCGGCGCGGGAGGCGGCGGAGTGGCTGGAGGGGCTCGACGCGAGGTCGGCCGACCTGGACGGCGTGCGCGCCGAGGTGGTGAGGCGGATCCTGGCGCTGCGCTGAGGCCCAGCGGCGGGGTGCGGCCGGGATTTCGGCCAAATGCTACGAAATTGTTACGGCAAACGACCGATTCTGCAAACCCTCGCGATCGCGGCATGCTACAACGAAGACACGCTCCGAGTTGAGGCGGGTGCGCTGCTTGCGTCGCGGTGTTGCGCGGGACGATCGGACTCGAGCGCGGGGGTGGTCGTCGTCTTCGCGGGCGGGGCACTCGGCATCGTGGACCGGGGCGTCAAGGAGGCAGGGCATGAAACGGAGAGGGTTTACCCTCATCGAACTCCTGGTGGTGATCGCGATCATCGCCATTCTCGCGGCGATTCTGTTCCCGGTGTTCGCGAAGGCGCGCGAAAAGGCGCGGCAGTCGTCGTGTGCCAGCAACCTCAAGCAGTTCGGCCTGGGGTTCATTCAGTACTGCCAGGACTACGACGAGAAGTACACCGGCTGGCTCGTGCGCGCGAACCCCAGCGGCAGCACGGCCGCGGGGTGCGGCAACAACGGCACGACGCTGTTCTGGTCCGATGTCTGGCAGCCATACATCAAGAACCGGCAGCTCGCCCTTTGTCCCAGCACCCAGTACACCAACGGGCTGAACTGCGCGTACAAACGCGTCGAGGTGCAACCCTACGGCGTCAGCTATGGGCTGAACTGCGCGGCCATCGGGTGCTGGTGCGCCAGCAAGAAGCTGCCCGACATCAAGAAACCGGCGGAGATCTTCCTGCTCGCCGACAGCGTGGGCGCGACGTTGCGGCCCTACTTCGGCGGGGCTGCGGGCGCCACGCTGGTGCCCGGGACCGGCGGCTGCGACGCGACGTACATCGAGCCGCACAACGCCGGCCTCAACATCACGTTCTACGACGGGCACGTCAAATGGTCGAAGAGCAGCAAGTTCTGGGCGCCGGACCGGCCCGCGCTCTCCAACTACCTGCCCTGGGCCAACGTGGACATCTCCTATCCGGGATGGTAGACGCCCTCTTGGGCTGACGGCCGGACCTCTGACACGGCTCGGGCTCCCGTGCGTTCCCTGCGGGAGCCCGGGCTGTGTGGTGCCCGGGCCGCCGCGGCGCCGGTGCCCTCGCACGCAGTGAAGGGTTGGGTGATGGGCTACGTCCCTCTGCTGGCCGTCGTGCTCGCCGGCGTCGGGGCCGACGAGGCGGCCGAGTGGTACTGGCCGGGCTGGTTCGACCACAGCACGGTCTACCTGATGGCCTCCTCCCACAACGACATCGCCTACCTGGACGACCCGCGCGGCACCGCCGACTACCGCTCGGAGAACCTGATCCTCCCGGCGCTCGAGTTGATGAGCCGCGACCCCACCTTCTGCCTCGACGTGGAGACCACGCTGTACCTCAAGGAGTTCCTGGAGCGCCACCCGGAGCGGCTGGACGAGGTACGGCAGCGGGTCGCGGAGCACCGGCTGAGCTTCGGCGGGCGTTACACGCAGTTCTACGAAGCGGTGTACGGCGGCGAGGCGCTGGCGCGGCAGATGTACTTGGGCCGCAAGTGGCTGCGCCGGACGCTCGGCGGCGAGTGCGACACGCACATCGTGTGGGACACCGACGTGCCGCAGCGCAGCCTGCAGGGTCCGCAGGTCTTCGCCAAGTCCGGCATCAAGTACCTGATGATCGGCCGCTTCCCGCACCCGGGAGTGCACGTCTGGGAGTCGCCCGACGGCTCCGGCGTGGTGTTCTGTAACTACCTCTACGAGCGCGGCTGGGGGAGCAACCCCGGCCATCCCGGCCCGGCGCCGGGCACGCCCGTCGAGCGCTACGTCGGCGACCTGCTCGAAGGCCAGCGGCCGTTCTTCGAGGCGCACCGCGTACCCAACTTCGGCAACGTGATCATGAGCGACTCCTCCTGCCCCGGGCACGAGCTGATCGACACGGTCAACGCCTACAACCAGCAGGCAGACGCGCTCGAGGCTCGCACCGGCGCCGCCCCGCCGCGGATGAAGCTCGCCACCGCCGAGACCTACCTCGCCACCCTCGGCTCCGCCCGCGCCGAGCTGCCCCGCTATCGGCAGGATTGGCCGAACCCGTGGGGCTACCACCACCAGCCCTCCCACGAGCGGATGGTCTCCGCGGCGCGCCGGGGCTACCACCAGCTCGTCGCCGCCGAGCGGTTCGCGGCCATCGCCGGCCTGCTCGACCCCGAGGACCGGCCCTACCCGCAGCAGACCCTCAACGCCGGCTGGGAAGGGCTGATCTACCCCGATCACGGCTGGTGTGGCGAGCGCACGCTGGAGACCATCCGGGTCTTCGCCGAGCGGCTCCAGCGGGCGTGCGACGCGGGGCAGGGCGTCTACGGCGACTCGCTCAGGTACATCGCCCGGCGGGTCAAGCGCAACAAGGCCGCCGGGCCGGCCGTGGTGGTCTTCAACCCGCTCTCGTGGCAGCGGACCGGCCCGGTGGAAGTGTCCGTGTCGTTCGAGCGCGGCGAGCGGCGGCCGGGCGCGCTGGCGCTCGCCGACCGGCAGGGCAAGCCCGTGCCCAGCCAGTGGATGGTGGCCCGCACCTGGCCCGACGGCAGCGTGCGCGAGGCCGCGGTCTGCTTCGTCGCCGAGGCGGTGCCGTCCATCGGCTACACCACCTACTACCTCGCCGCGGAGCCGCAGCCGAAGGGCGGGTCCACCGCGCTCCGCCGCGGCGCGGTGGAGAACCGCTTCTACCGCCTGCAGCTCGGTGCGCGCGGGATCCGCAGCCTGCTCGACAAGGAGACCGGACAGGAGGTCTTCGACACTGCCAAGTTCCAGGCGGGCGAGCCGTTCATGCTGGGCGTCGGCACCACCCCCCTGTGGCCCTTCGAGTACACCTTTTACCCCGACAACCGGCGGACCGAGACCCTCGACGACCTGGGCCGCCTGTCCGGCAAGCTGACGGCCCGCGTCGTGGAGAGCGGCGATGTGAGGACCGTGATCGGCCTGCAGCGCGAGTCGCCCCACGTCAAGACCTACCAGGAGATCACGCTCTATCACGCCCTGAAGCGGGTCGACCTGTCCACCGAGCTCGAGTGGGACGGCAGCCGCAGGCGCGAGCTGCGCCTGGCCTTTCCGCTGCGCCAGCCGGCGGGTGCGCAGGTCAGCTACGACGTGCCGTTCGGCGTGGTGGAGGTGGGCCGGAACGAGATGGGCAGCACCATGCCGCGCGAGGTGCAGAATTGGATGGACGTCTCCGGCGAGCAGGGCGGGGTGACCCTGGCCGTGGGCGCCACCTGCCTCAACGAGTTCAGGGACCAGACCACGAACCCGCTGCCGGGTCCGATGCTCCAGCCGGTCCTGCTCTGCACGCTGCTCGACCTGGAGATCCCCGGCCAGGCCGAGCATCCGTGGTGGACGCAGGCCGGGCGCCACGACTACCACTACGCCCTCACCACCCACCCCGGCACGTGGCGGCAGAGCTGGCGCTTCGGCTGGGAGTTCAGCAACCCGCTCGCTGCCGTTGTCCTCCGCGACCTCGAAGATGCCGACGTGAAGCTGGACCAGTACACCGACGAGGATCCGCCCGAGCAGCGCCACGTCCGGATCCGCACCCACACCCACGGCACTTTGCCCGAGGAGTACAGCTTCTGCTCGGTGACGCCGGACAGCATCGTCGTCAGCACGCTCAAGCAGGCCGAGGACGACGACGGGGTGGTGGTGCGCTACTTCGACATGGAGGGCCGTGACGCCCGGGCGGAGCTGAGCTTCTTCGCGCCGGTCAGTGCCGCCGAGCACACCAACCTGATCGAGGAGGAGCCGCAGCCGATCGCGCAGCCCGGCAATCCCTTGCGCCTGCCCTGTGGGCCCTACAGCATCGAGACGGTCAAGCTGGCCGTGCCCCGGCGCCCGGCCGCGGCCGCCCCGCTCCTGCCCTTCACGGATCCCATGGAGTATGCGGAGCAAGCCGCCGCGGACGCCGTGTGGGCGAAGCACGCCCCCTACCGCCGGCTGATCCTGAGCACCGACCAGAACCACACGCCCGGCGGCACGCGGAGCCTCTCCACCGGCGGCCTCTACGGCTTCGCCTACGTGCCGCTGCCCACCGACACCGGCATCGTGCTCGAGGCCTGGTTCTACGACACGGGCGATCCCGACGCCTACGGCGCGGTGATCGCTGCCCCGGACGTGCCCAGCAATCCGCGCGGCTCGGCGGAGTTTGGCGTCTTCCCCTCGCCCCTCTTCGGCGGCGCCGGCGGCGGCTCGGCGCACTACACCAGCTACACCGGCACCGGCGACTGGGCGCGGCAGGACACCGGCATCGTGCGCAGCGTGGGCTGGCACAAGGTCACGTTCCGTGTCACCCCGGCCGGCGGCTCGATCCACTTCGACGACAAGCTGATCGCCACGGCGCCGGCGCTGGTGCGGACGCGCCGGCTCTACCTGGGCAACCCGTGGGGCGGCAAGCAGCCGCTGTACTTCGACGATGTGAGCGTGCGGCGGGCGGAGGGATGAACGCCTACCACCGTCGCCGATGGTAGGGGCGGGGTCCCCCCGCCCGTCCGGCTGGCAGGCGAGCGGCCAGTGGCACACCCCGGATGCCGGGCCGCGTAGTTCGCGCATATCGGTCGGAGTGCGGGCGGGGAGACCCCGCCCCTACCGCCGATCGCAGCGTCCTTTGCCGCACCGTCACGGCGCCGGGTGCAGCTCCTGGATCCGAATGTTCCGAAACCACACGTCCGCCCCGTGCCCGAGAAACCCGATGTGCCCCTTCGGATTGTGCAGTCCCGGGTGCTCGCGGTGGTCCATCGTGCCGTCCTTCGACGCCGCCACCAAGTCCGCGTCCACGATCACCTCGCCATTGAGCGTCACCTTCACGTGCTGCCCGTCGGCGACGATCTCCTCCGTGTTCCACTCGCCCACCGGCTTCTGGAAGCCCTTCTTCGCCGGCACCACGCCGTAGATCGAGCCGTGGAACTGGTAGGGCTGGAGCCCCTTGTACATCTCCGCGCTGTCGTCGAGGACCTGGATCTCCATCCCGCCGTAGGCCGGGTCCACGTTGGTCGGTGTGCGGATCCCCACCCCGTTGTTGGCCCCCGGCGTCAGCGTGAACTCGAAGCGGAAGGCGAAGTCGCCGTACTCGTCCTCGGTGAACAGCGCGCCGCCCTTCTCCTTGGCGCAGAAGAGGACCCCGTCGCGCGCCTCGTAGCCGGTGACGCTGCCGATCCAGCCGGTCAGGTCCTGGCCGTTGAACAGCGTGACGAACCCCTCGGCGTCCGGCTTCGGCTTTGGCTGCGCCACCGCCTCGGGCACGCCGCCCGCGGCGTAGAGCTTCAGCTCCACCAGGTGCACCGCCTCGTTGACGCTGTTCTTGAGGATGTTGAGCCGCACCCAGCGCGCCTGTACCGGCGCCCAGGTGACCACCTGCCCGCGGCTGTTGGCGACCTTCGTGTTGCCGCTCTGATCCGCCACCTTGGTCCAGGTCTGCTCGTCGGTGCTCACCTCCAGCGTGTACTGGTAGTAGCGGTTGCCATCCCAGTAGAAGAACACGTGCGCCGCCTCGAGGCTGACGGCCGAGCCGAGATCCACCTTGAGCCACGACGGCCAGGCGTTGCCGAACCACGCGGAGGCGAGGTCGGCCGCGTTGCCGTCCACGGCCAGCTCCGGCCGCTGGCCGCCCTGCTGCGGGACGTTAGTGGTCACCGGCTTGCCCAGCGCCAGATTGGCCTCGTCCGGCCGCGGAAGCGCCGCCAGCAGCTCCGTCGCCTTCCGCTTCGTCTCGGCCTCGGGCGCGATCTCAGCCACCCGCTTCAAGACCGCCACCACCGCTGCGGCGGACAGCGGCGGCTCCTGGTCGTTGCGCGGCGCGATGATCTGCACCACCGCGAGGCAGGCCTCCGAGCGCACCGTCTCGTCGTCGAGCAGCGCCGCCACCGCCTCAACGGCGGCCGGATCGCGGATGGCCGCCAGGCCGGCGATCACCAGCCGCTTCTCCTCGGGCCGCGTCGCCAGCACGAGCGCCTCCCGGTAGCGCTGCACCTTCTCCGCGGCCGAGCCGCCGCCGGCGCCGATCAGCCGCACGGCGCCGCGGAGGAGCAGGATCCGCCGGCTGCCCTCGGCGGCCCGCGCCAGGCCGAGCAGCGGCGCCGCGGCCGCCGCATCGCCCCAGTTCGCCAGGACCCGCGCCGCCGCGGTCTGCACCTCGGCGTCGGCGTTGCCAAGGTCGCGCGCCACCGCCTCGAACGCCGCCCCGCCGCCGAGCGAGCCGAGCGCCTCCAGGAGCGTCGCGCGCAGCGCGCCGGCGGCCTGCGGCAGCGCGGCCAAGACCGGCGCCACCCGCTCCGCCGCGTCGGCCACGCGCGCGCCAGCGGCGGCCAGGGCGTCCTTCGCCGCGTTGGTCTCGTCGGGCGCGCCGGCGTTGGTCAGCAGCTCCACCAGCTTCGGCAGCTCCGCCGCGCCCGCGAGCTTGCCCAGCGCCCTCAGCGCCGCCAGCCGCACGCTCGCGTCGGGGTCCGCCGCCGCCGTGAGCACCGCCGGTAGTTGAGCGGTGGCATGGCGTTGCGCCAGCAGGTCGAGCAGCGCCGCCCTGGCGCCCGGTCCGGCCTTGGCCAGCTCCTCCGCCGCGCGCGGGCCGAGGTCGGCGGGGATCCGCGCCAGCGCCGTGACAGCCGCCTTCACCTCCTCGGCCGCCTCGCCGGCCAGCAGCTTGAACAGCGCGCTCACCGCCTCGGGCGTGGCCATCCGCGCCGCCGCCGTCACGGCCGCCTGCCGCACTGCGCCGTCAGCGTCGGCCAGCGCAGCCGAGACCGTGTCCCACGCCGGTTTGCCGCCGCGCCGCGCGATCGCCGTCACCAGCGCCGCGCGCAGCGCGGGCGGGGCCTCCTCCAGGAGCCCCGCCAACGTTCGCGTCACGACGTCGCCCTTCAGCCGTGCGGTCAGCGCCAGCGTGCTCGCGGCCAACTGCTGGTCCTCGCCGCGGATGGCCGAGAGCAGCGCGTCCAGCGCCTTGGCGCCGTCGAGGTCTACCAAGGTGGCCAAGACCGCCGCCCGCTGCCCGCGCAGCTCCGGCGGGTCGGCGACCAGCTCGCGCACCAGCCGCACGGCGTCGGCGCGCTTGCCGTTCTCCCACAACCGGGTGAGCAAGCGCAGGTACACCGGCAGCCGCCGCGGCTGCGCCTTGACCGCCGCCAGGATGGGCGCCAGCGCCGCCGGGTCGCCCAGCTCCGCAAGCGCGCGCAGCGCCGGCTCCGCCAGCGCCGGGTCCTGCGCCGCGTCCAACAGCGCTTGCAACGCGCCGGCGGGCCGCAGGTCGCCGAGCGCCTCGACGATCCCCGGCTTGACCTCGGCGGCGGCGCCGGCCAGCGCCTGGAGGAGCGCCTTGCCCACCAGCGGCCCGCCGATGCGCACCAGCGCCGGCCCCGCATTCGGTCCGAGCCTGGCGTCGGTGAGGAGCGCGGCCAGCGGCGCCACGGCCTCGACCTTGCCGCAGCGCTCGAGCAGCTCGATCAGCAGGAGCTGCACGAGCGGGTCGGGCTTGGCCGCCAGCCCGGCCACCAGTGCCTCGGCGAAGGACTTCCGCTCGGCCTCCGCGCCGGGCCGCGTGACGAAGAACGCCAGGCCGTTGAGCGCGAACCGGGGCGCGGCGTCCACCCCGCCGCCGGCCGGCGAGAGCTTGCCGATCAGCGCGGCGAAGGCGTCGGGCCCGAGCTGGGCGATGGCGGCGATCGTCTCCTGCCCGGCGCCCGGCTTGTCGCCCGGCAGCTTGGCGAGCAGATCGTCGAGGTTGCCCTGCGCGGCTAACGGCG
>JACPDV010000751.1 GCA_016183835.1 Armatimonadota bacterium | reverse complement strand
GCACCGGTGGCGTCTTGTCGATCGTGAACGCGATCGTGCGGCTCGCGGCGTTCCCCGCGGCATCGGTCGAGCTGCCCACGAGGACGTGGTCGCCCTCGCCCGCAACGGCCGTGCCGCTCGAAAACGGCTGGCCGTCCAGGGTCGCCGTGGTGGTGCCCGGACGAGTCATGTTCGAGATCGCCGGCGCCGAGCCGGAGCTGATGCGGGAGGCCCTGACGGTGGCGGCCCACAAGCTGTCGGTGAGCTGCCGGATCGTGACGCGGGAGGACCTCGACAATGCCTCATGAGATCCGCACGTTGAAGCAGTTCCTGCGTGAGGCGAACGCGGACGAGCTGGAGCGCCGCCTGTCGGAGCTGCGGCAGGAGCACTTCCAGTTGCGGGTGCAGGCGGTGACCGCCGCGCTCGAGAACCCGAAGCGGATCTGGATGGTGCGGAAGCAGATCGCCCGGGTGCTCACCGAACAGCATCGGCGGCGGCGCGAGGGAGCAGAGCAGTGAGCGAGCACGAGATCAAGCGCCGGGTGCTGGTGGGCGTGGTGGTCAGCAACAAGCCCACCAAGACCGTGGTGGTGGCGGTGGAGCGGCGCGTGCGGCACCCCCTCTACGAGCGGGTGGTGCGGAGCACCAAGCGCTACCACGCCCACGACGAGACCAACGCCATTCCCGAGGGCGCCCGCGTGCGCATCGAGGAGCGGCGGCCGCTCAGCCGGCTCAAGCGCTGGGAGGTGATCGAGGTGTTGGCGGGGATGGCGGAGGACGGACATGGCTCGGACGGGTGACATCCGCAATGTGGCGTTGATCGGCCATCGGGGCAGCGGCAAGACCGCCCTGACCGAGGCGCTGATCCACGCCGCCGGCGCGACCAACCGAATGGGCGTTGTCAGCGCCCGCAACACCATCACTGATTTCGACGGCGAAGAGCAGAGCCGGCAACTCTCCATCAGCGCCGCCGTGGCGTCGTTCGACTATCGCGGCAAGCGCATCAACCTGATCGACACCCCCGGCTACGCCGACTTCCTCGGCGAGACTTACGGCGCCCTGCGCGTGGCCGACGCCGCGCTCCTCCTCGTCCACGGCGAGTCCGGGGTGGAGGTCGAGACGCTCAAGGTGTGGCGCTACACGGCCGAGTACGGGCTGCCGGTGGTGGCGGTGATCACCCACGTGGACGGCGAGCGGACCGAGTTCGCCGCGCAGGTGGCGGCCCTCCGCGAGGCGCTCGGCAGCCGCATCACGGTGGTGCAGATGCCCGTCGCCGACGGCGTGGCCGACCTCGTGCGCGGCGTGGTGTACCCGGGCGGGCAGACCGGGCAGGCGCAGACCGCCGCCCTCCCCGCCGGGCTGGAGCACGCGGCCGAGTGGCGCGCGGAGACGATGGAGTTCGCCGCGGAGAACGACGAGGCACTGCTCGACAAGTACATGGAGGAGGAGGACCTGAGCGCCGACGAGATCTTCTCCGGCCTCAAGCTGGGCGTGGCCGAGCGCAGCGTGGTGCCCGTCGCCTGCGCCGCGGGCCCGCGCAACGTCGGCTCGCTGGCGCTGCTCGACCTGATGGTGGACCTCTTGCCCTCGCCGGCGGAGCGGCCCGCGCAGCACGGCACGCGGCCCAACGGCGAGCCCGCGGAGCGGCCGGCCGACCCGGCCGGGCCCTTCTCCGCGCTGTGCTTCAAGGCCCAGTTCGGCGAGAGCCGGCGCGTGATCCTGATGCGGGTGTGGTCGGGCACGGTGCAGTCGGGCGCCACGGTGGCCAACGCCACGCGCGGCGGCAAGGAGCGGCTGGGCACCATCGGCACGCTCCTCGGCGAACGGTTCACGGACGCGAGCGAGCTGACCGCGGGCGACATCTGCGGCGCGGTGAAGGTCTCGGCCGAGGCCGGCGACACGCTCTGCGCCGAAGACGCGCCCATCGGCTACCCGCCGACGACTTATCCCGCCCCGCTGATCTCGGTGGCCATCCACCCACGCTCGCGCGGCGACGAGGAGAAGATCGGCGCGGGGCTGAGCCAGCTCCGCAGTGAGGACCCCTCGTTCCGGTTCCTGCGCGATCCGGAGACCGAGGAGTGGGTGCTGAGCGGCGCGGGCGACATGCACCTGCAGGTGATCCTGGCGCACTTGCGCAGCCGGTTCGGTGTCGAGGTGGACACCTCACGGCCGAAGATCGCCTACCGCGAGACGGTGCGCCGGCGTGTGGAGGCTCAGGGTCGGCACAAGAAGCAGACCGGCGGCGCGGGGCAGTTCGGCGACGTGCTGCTGCGCATGGAGCCCCTGGAGCGCGGCGCGGGCTTTGAGTTCTCCGACGAGATCTTCGGCGGCTCGGTGCCCAAGCAGTACATTCCGTCGGTGGAGAAGGGCGCCCGCGGGCGGGTGCTCGAGGGTTTCCTGGCGGGCTTCCCGCTGGTGGACCTGAAGGTGACGCTTTACGACGGGAGCTACCATTCGGTGGACTCGTCGGACCTGGCCTTCCAGTTGGCGGCGCGGATCGGCGTGGAGGCGTGCTGCCAGAAGGCGGACGCGTACCTGCTCGAGCCGATCCTGAACATCTACGTGACGGTGCCGGACGACTGCGTCGGCGACATCATGGCGGACCTGCCGCGGCGGCGGGGGACGGTGATGGGGTCGAGCGGGTCGGGCGGCCTGCAAACCATCGAGGCGCAGGTGCCGGCGGCCGAGATGTCGACGTACGCCACGGACCTGCGGTCGATGACCCAGGGCCGCGGCACGTTCCGAACCGAGTTCGTGCGCTATGACGAAGTGCCGCACGAGCTGTCCCAGAAGATCATCGCGGAGCGTGCGGCGGCGCGCGCGGAGGAGCGCCGCTAGTCCGGCGGCAGGGAGAAAGCTGTGATCCAACGCGAGACGCGGCTGCGGGTGGCGGACAACACGGGCGCTCTGGAGATCCTGTGCATCCAGGTGATGGGCGGTACCGGGCGGCGGTACGCGCGGGTGGGGGACATCATCCGGGCGACGGTGAAGTCGGTGCGGCCGGGCTCGGCCATCGCCAAGGGCGCGGTGGTGCGGGCGGTGGTGGTGCGGACCCGCAAGGAGTTCCAGCGGCCGGACGGCTCGACCATCCGGTTCGATGACAACGCCGCGGTGATCGTGTGCGACGACGGTCAGGAGCCGACCGGCACGCGCATCTTCGGGCCGGTGGCGCGCGAGCTGCGCGACCGCCGCTACATGCGGATCGTGTCGCTGGCCCCGGAGGTGCTGTGATGCGCAGGGAGCGCGAGGACACCCGCAACCAGCCGCGCAAGCGCGTGCGGCTCAACGTGGGCGACACGGTGGAAGTGATCTCGGGCAAGGACCGCGGCGAGCGCGGGCAGATCACCGAGGTGCTGCGCGACGAGCAGCGCGTGCGCGTGGCCGGGCTGGCCCTGGTCACCCAGCATCAGAAGCAGCGCGGCCGGACGCGGGCGATGCAACAGCAGGCCGGGCGGATCAAGGTGCCGGGCAAGATCCACATCTCGAACCTGATGCTGGTCTGCCCCGGCTGCGCCAAGCGCACGCGGCCGCGGTTCGTCGTGACCGAGACCGCCAAGCGGCGGGTGTGCCGGAACTGCGGCCAGACGATTGGCCGCAGCGGCGTGGAGGAATAGCATGGCGGCGGAAGCGGACGTCTATGTCGCGCGCCTGCAGGAGCGCTACCGCAGCGAGATCCTGCCCGCGCTGATCGAGGAGTTCGGCTATCGCAGCCCCATGCAGGCGCCGCGGCTGGTCAAGGTCGTGGTCAACATGGGCGTGGGCGAGGGCCGCGACGACAGCAAGACCGTGCACGAAGCGGCCGGGCAACTGGCCCTGATCACCGGGCAGAAGCCGCGCATCAACAAGGCCACCAAATCGGTCTCGAATTTCAAGCTGCGGGCCGGCATGGAGATCGGCTGCTCGGTCACGCTGCGGCGGCAGCGGATGTACGAGTTTCTGGATCGCCTGTTCACCGTCGCCCTGCCGCGGCTGCGCGACTTCCGCGGCCTGAACCCCAAGGGGTTCGACGGGCACGGCAACTACTCGCTGGGTCTCACCGAACAGACGGTGTTTCCCGAGATCGACCCGGACAAGACGTCGCGGGTCCAGGGGATGAACGTGACGATTGTGACCTCGGCGGCGAGCGACCGGGAGGCTCTGGCGCTGTTGAAGCGCATGGGTCTGCCGCTGCGGGACAACTAGGAGAAGCAGATGGCCAAGAAGAGCCTGATCGCGAAGGCCAAGCGGCGGCCCAAGTTTGCGGTGCGCGCCTATCACCGGTGCAGTTTGTGCGGGCGGTCGCGCGGCTACATGCGGCACTTCGGCTTGTGCCGGATCTGTTTCCGCGAGCGGGCCGTGCGCGGCCAGTTGGCCGGCGTCACCAAGTCGAGCTGGTAGGCCGAGCGGAGGGTTCCCAGACCATGATGACCGATCCCGTCGCGGACATGCTGACCCGCATCCGGAACGCCAACCGCGCGAAGCAGGCTCAGGTGGACATCCCGAGCTCGCTTCTCAAGGTTCAGATCGCCCGGATCCTGCAGCAGGAAGGCTATGTCAAGAGCTACCGCGTGGTCGAAGAGGGTCCGCAAGGCACCCTCCGGATCAAGCTGAAGTACGGGCCCAACAACGAACGGGTGATCACGCGTCTGGATCGCGTGAGCACGCCGGGACGGCGGGTCTACGTGTCGCGCCGCCGGCTGCCGCGGGTGCAGTCGGGCCTGGGCGTGGCCATCGTGAGCACGTCGCGAGGCGTGATGACCGACCACGAGGCGCGCAAGCTGGGGGTCGGCGGCGAGGTGCTCTGCACCATCTCGTAGGCACTGAGGACACGACGATGTCAAGGATAGGGCGAGCCCCGATACCGATCCCGCAGGGCGTGACCGTGACCATCGACGGCCAGAGGGTCACCGTCAGCGGGCCCAAGGGCAGCATCAGCCGCGAGGTCCATCCCGACCTGGGCGTGGCGGTGAGCGACGGCGTGCTGAGCGTCAGCCGGCCGACCGACGAGCGCCAGCACCGGGCCCTGCACGGCCTCACCAGGTCCCTGCTCAACAACATGGTAGTGGGCGTCACCACGGGCCACCGGCGCGGGCTGGTGATCTCGGGGATCGGCTTCCGCTGCGAGCAGGTGGGGCCGATGGTGAACCTCCAGGTGGGCTACTCCCACCCCGTGCTGGTGGCCCCCGACGAGGGCGTGGAGCTCAAGGTCGAGGGCAACAACCGGATCAGCGTGACCGGCATCGACAAAGAGCGGGTAGGCGACATGGCGGCGCGCATCCGCGCGGTGCGGCGGGTCAAGCCGTACATCTTCCGCGGCGATTTCCAGGGCATTCGATACGACGACGAGCAGCCGCGGCGCAAGGCCGGGAAGCAGGGAGTCTAGCCGTGAGCTCCAAGGTGACACGCTATCGCGGACGGGAACGCCGAGCCCTGCGGGTGCGCAAGAAGATCAGCGGCAGCCCCGCGCGGCCGCGGCTGACCGTCTACCGCAGCCTGCGCCACATCTACGCGCAGGTGGTGGACGACGGCGCTGGGCGGACGCTCGCCGCCGCCTCGTCACTCGACCCCGAGCTGCGCGAGAGCGCCAAGGGCCGGTGCTGCGAGACGGCGCGGCAGGTCGGCCTCCTGCTCGCCAGGCGGGCCAAGGAGGCGGGCATCGAGAGCGTCGTGTTCGACCGCAACGGTTACCTGTACCATGGCTGTGTGAAGGCCGTGGCCGAGGGCGCGCGAGAAGGAGAGCTGCGGCTATGAGAGAGCCTGGAGGGCACAGCGAGGGCGGACGCGGCGGCGGCGGTGGTGGCGGCCGGGGCGGCCGCGACCGGCGGCCGCGGCGCGAAGAGGGCCCGGTGCTGGATGAGCGCGTGGTGGACATCGCCCGCGTCGACAAGGTGCACAAGGGCGGCCGCAACCTGTCGTGGCGCGCGCTGGTGGTGGTGGGCGACAACGCCGGCCGCGTCGGCGCGGCCATCGGCAAGGCTCGCGAGATCCCGGACGCCAT
>JACPDV010000750.1 GCA_016183835.1 Armatimonadota bacterium | reverse complement strand
CGGGCATGCCGCGCAGGTTGCCGGACCACGTGGCCGGGAGACGCTAGCATGCAGAGCTGTGTGTGGGTGGTGCTGTTGGCATTGTCGGGGGTGGCGGCACAGGAGGCTCCGGTGGACGTGACAGTCGCTCCGAGCGGCGGCGAGGACGACACCGCCGCCGTCCTGGCCGCGCTGGAGAAGTGCCGCGCGCCCGGCGCGCACCGCCTCGTCTTCCAGCCGGGGCGATATGCCTTCCACGCCGGGCAGAACCCGGCCAACGGCAGCTACGCCTTTGTGCTGCAGGACTTCCACGATCTGACCATCGAGGGCACCGGTGCCGAGCTGGTGTTCCACGGCATCACGGGCGGGTTCCTGTTCAGCGCCTGCTCGGGGATCCGCGTGCGAGGGTTCGTCATCGACGATGCGCGGCCGGCGCACTCGGTGGGCACGGTGGTCGGGGTGGGGGAGAAGCAGTTCGACGTGGAGGTGCTCCCCGAGTTCCCGGTGGCCGGTGGCGAGCCGGTGGAAGCCTTCATGGACTTCGATCCCGCCACCCGGCTGCCGCGCAAACGGGGCGTGGACAACTACTACGGCGTGGAGTCCACCGAGCTGGTCCGCCCGCAGGTCCTGCGCGTGCACACCAAGGGCCCGGTGCCGATGCGGATGGGCGTGCTGGTGGCGCTCAGGCACAAGGTCTACGGCCCGGCGGCGTTCATCGCCAGCCGCTGCACCGACGTGCAGGTGCGGGACGTGACGATCTACTCGGTGCCGGGGATGGGCTTCATCGGCTCGGTGTCTCGCGACCTCACGCTCGAGCGTTTCAGCGTGCTGCTCAAGCCGGGCACGCAGCGGCTGGTCTCGGCCACCGCGGACGCCACGCACTTCGGTGGCTGCAAGGGCACCATCACCCTTCGCGACTGCGAGTTCGAGGGCATGGGCGACGACGCGGTGAACATCAAGTCGGGGCTCTACCTCAGCGTGCGGCAGAGATTGGACGACCACGCCGTGCTCGGCCAGCACAACCTGAAGATGCTCGACGCGCCGGATCCGGGCGACCAGATGGAGCTGAGCCACACCGATACGCTGCTGCCGTTCGGCACGCTGACGGTGGAGTCGGTGGCGGTCGAGCCGGGCGAGGGCAACGTGCTGCGGGTGCGGTTCCGCGAGCCGCTGCCGGCGGAGCTGCGCGACGGCGACGTGCTGGGCAACGCCAGCCGGGCTCCGGCGGTGCGCATCAGCGGCTGCGAGGTGCGCCGTAACCGGGCGCGCGGGTTCCTGATCCAGACGCGCGACGCGGTGATCGAGAACTGCCGGTTCAAGGACGTCACCGGCGGCGGCGTGTGGGTGATGACCGAAGTGATCTACTTCTTCGAATCCATCGGCACGCGCGACGTGGTAGTCCGCAACTGCACCTTCGACAACTGCGGCTACGGCGCTGCGCTGGGCGAGGGCGTGGTGAGCGTGTTCGCCTGGCTGAAGGACTGGCACTTCCCGCCCGGCCCGGGGGTGCACCGCAACATCGTGGTGGAGGGCAACACCATCCGCGGGGCGGACAATGCGGGGATCTTCGTCGCGGGGGTGGACGGCATCACCATCCGCGGCAACACGCTGGAGAACGTCTGTCGGCAGCCGACGCGCGACGAGTGCCGGTCGGCGATCGCGGTGATGAGCAGCCGGGGGATCGTGGTGGAGGGCAACACGGTGGTGCGCGACCGGCAGGGCGAGGGCTGCCGCGAGCCGTTCCGGCTGGGCACCGGGTGTGAAGAGGGCACGACAACGGTACAGGGCAACAGCGGGTTCTGAGCCGCCCGGCGGCTCATGCCGCTACGAGCCGTGCCACGCCGCGCCCAGCGTGGAGCGTCTGCCACCTCCCCCAGCGAAGCGGGGGGAGGCCGGGAGGGGGTTCCGGCACCATCTACGCGCCCTCGTCCAGGACCGCAAGGATCCGCAGCGAGACCGTCTCGATGTTGCCCATGACCTCGTCCTCGGTGACGCGGAGGACTCGCAGCGAGCGCACCTCCCCCAGCCAGGCATCGCGCCGTGCGTCGTACCGTTCGCGACCCATGTGACTGACGCCATCCACCTCCACGATGAGGCGAGCCGACGGGCAGTAGAAGTCCACGACGTAGGGACCGACGGGGACCTGGTGCCGGAACCGGTGGCCGCCCAGTCGTGCGCCTCGCAGTGCCTCCCAGAGCACCTTCTCCGCCAGGGTCATTCGCTTGCGCAACGAGACGGCGAACTGCTTGGTGTCCTCGGGTGCGCGCCACTGGCGGCGGGCAGCTGTCTCGCCGGACTGGTTCATCGGCATTGCCCTCGCGGAGCTTGGATGGCGTGTTCGGGCCACCTCCCGGCGCGGGCGGGCGAACCGACGCGCCGGCAGGACCCCCCTCCCACCTCCCCCCGCTTCGCAGGGGGAGGAGCCAGACTGGCGGTAGGTGGCGATGTCGGCCCGCCATCACCGCCGCCCGCGCCGCCGCCCGCCGCGTCTGCCGCGCTCGGGATCCGGCGCTGGGCGCTTCCGCTCTCCTTGCGCGAAGACCGCCTCCTCGCCCAGCGCCTGCCGCAGCCGGATCACCTCGTCGCGCAGCTCCGCCGCCCGCTCGAATT
>JACPDV010000730.1 GCA_016183835.1 Armatimonadota bacterium | reverse complement strand
CTTCTTCCCGCGCATCGCGTCGAGGAGCGGCCCGTACGCCAGGTACTGCTCGTCGGCGAACGGGCTCGGGCCGATGCAGTGGTTGTTGTTCGGGTACGGCGCCGTGGGGTAGACGCCCAGGTGCAGATGGCGCTGGAAAAAAGCGTCGGGATCGGGCTTCAGGTCGCCCTCCCAGGCGGTCCAGCCGAGCGCCGGGCGGCGGATGCAGAGCAGTCCCGTGGAGTTCAGCGCCGCCGGATACTGCGCGAACTCGCAGTAGATGCCGTCCATGCCCGCCAGCAGGTCCAGCCGCTTGACGTGGTTGTTGACGAAGATCACCTTCCCGGCCCGGTGCATCAGCGGCCCGAGCTCCGCCATCAACAAATGCCACGAGCGGTAAAGCGACCGCGCCGGCTTGCCGTCCACCCAGCTCAGCCCGTCGTCGCCCGCCGGGTTGTACCAGCGCAGCCAGTCGAGTCGGTCGATGCAGATGCCGGAGGTGTCGGGGAGCAGCGCGATGTGCCGCCGGGCCTGCTCGAGGATGTGAGCGCGGTAGTCGGGGTCGCCCGGATCCACCACCCAGGCGCCATAGCACGTACCCACCGGCGGCTGAAGGTAGCCGTGCGGCGTGCGGGTCTTGAGGTACGCCACCCCGTCCTTCCACACCTCCGGGTCGGGGGCGAGGGTGGCGGGCACGTCCTTGTCCCGCAGGTTCTTGCCGAACTCGGTGACGTTGAAGTAGTCCAGCACGTAGAAGCCCTGCGAGCGCATCCACCGGGCATAGTCGTTGAGCCGGCGGCAGCTCGTCCAGTCGGGCTTGCCGGGTGGGCGCGGCTCGTCGCACGAGCGCGTCCAATGCTCGTCGGCCGACTTCACCGGCGGGATGAACATGCCCATGTAGGGGAAGTCGTCGGACAGCTTCCAGTTGGTGCGGAAGGCCATCCGCTTGAACTTGGCCACGTCGATGGGGTCCTCGTTGCCCGAGTAGGCGCCGCAGCCGGCCATGTCGTCGGCCGCCGGGTTGGCCGGGTCGAAGTACGCCGGGTAGTGCGCTGCCGCCCAGCCCAGCAGCCCGCGCCAGTCGGCGGCGGTGGGCACCAGATCGAGGTTCAGCCGGAGCGTCTTGCCGCCGCCGAGCCGGTAGCGGGTGCGGGTGAAGGTCAGCCCGCCCGCGGCCGAGGTGGCCAGGCTGAGGTCGAGCAACGGGTCCGCCGGCGAGAGGACCACGCCGAGCCCGGCATCCTGCTCGGGGTCCGCCGCCAGGGCCATCGGCATGACCAGCGAGTTGCCCACCAGCGGCACCCCGCCGCCGTCACCGTTGCCGTACGGCCACACGCCGTTGCCGAACGGGCGGAGCACGAGTGGATCGCGCCAGCCGTCGCTGCGGCCCTCGGGATCGGCCCACGGCGCCCACATCGCCGGCGGCACCGGGCCGGCGAAGCGCAGCCCCGTCACCACCGCCATGGTCCACGGCGGGTCCGGGCTGGTCAGCGCGATCTCCCAGTGGAGGCTGTCCTTGCCGGGCCGGAAGGTGTCCTCCACGGTGCAGTCGCCCTTGCCCGCCATGCGTCGCGTGAAGCGCAGCCCGCCGCCGGCCAGGCGCTCCACCGCCGCGCGGCCGACCTGCCGGCAGCCGCTCAGCCGCGTCGCCGCCCGCAACGCCGCGGCGAGTCGCCCGGCCTGCACCGCGGCCACCTCGCCGTCCTCGGTCACGCGGATCGAGATCCCCGGCGCCCTGACGCCGAACCGCCCCGGTTTGGGCGTAGCCACCGGCGCCGCGCCCCCGGTCAACGCTGCGTCGGCCCAGTCGGCGTGGTCGCACTCGATCCCGTCGCCGCCGTCGGTGGTGACCAGGCGCAGCTCCCCCACGCCACGCACCGCGACGTCCACCTCGCGCGCCGCGTCGGTGACCTTCATCCCGCCGCTGCGACACAGCTCGCGCCCGTCGCCGTAGACGATGAACTCCACGGAGCCCTTGCCGTAGGGGATCATCGATGCGTCCACGCCGACCGCAGCGGTGAAGCGCTCGTACTCACCGGCGAGGTCATAGACCAGCTCGCCGCGCGCATGGGTGCCCAGCCCGTGCTGGTAGGCGCGGTCGCCGATCCTGAGCGGGGCGCCGTTGACGTCGAGGTCGATCCGCAGGGCGCCCCAGTCCTGCCGGGCCGACAGCGGCGGGAGGTCGCTTAGCCACACGTGGACGGGGTCGGCCGCGCAGGCGAGACAGAACAGCACCACCAGTCCGACCGCCCAGCGATGACTGCAGACGAACATGCCACCCTCCGAGGTCACGATCCCGCCCCCTCTCCCCCCGGGAGAGGGCTGGGGTCAGGGCCAACCACGGGCGGTCCCGGCGACGCCCTCACCCTAACCCTCTCCCGGCGGGAGAGGGGACCGGAGTCGGAGACCTACCCTCCGGCCTCCCACTCCTCCCACAACCGCAGCGGCAGGTCGCTCGCCGCATCCCACCGCACGAAGTGGTAGCGCAGGTGCGCGACCCGCTCGTCGCCCGGCCTCAGGTCGTCGCCGAACATGCCGAAGTAGAGCGAGTTGTGGTGGAGGATGTTGTCCCGCCCGTCGGGCGAGTCGTAGGTGCCGTAGACGCAGAAGCACTCGCTCCGCCGCGCCGTCGCCACCACCGCCAGGCCCTCCAGGGCCGACGCGTAGACCGCCACCGGCGCGTGGTAGTGCCGGCCCACCGCGAACGGCACCGGGTGGTCGCCGTGCCACCTTCCGTCGAACAGCGTGAGCATGGCCTCGCGGTCGCGCGGATAGGCCAGGTACACCCCGCGGATGAACTCGTTGACCTCGCACGGCCAGAGGACCGGCTCGCCGCTGCGCAGGTAGGGCGCCGGCTGGAGGTATACGTACGGCCGCCAGGCCGGCGCGAAGTAGTGGCTGAGGTAGAGCTCATAGGCCGGCAGCGGCTCGGTGGGCCGGACGGTGACCGTGAAGTCGAGGGTGTGCTCGCCGCTGACCTGGTAGACCGCCTCGATGTGCGCGGGGTGCACGGCGAGCGGCTCCCACGTCGCCACCACACGGGCGGGCTCGATCCGGCCGGTGTGTGGCTCCTCGCGGGCGGTCATGTGGTAGCGGCCGTGGGAGAGGAGGCGATAGACGTGACCCAGGTAGAGCGCCGGATTGGCCGGCCGCGAGCCGGAGGGCAGGAACTCGAGGGCGCGGAACCCGTGGCACTCGCCCTGTGACTCGATGGCGCCGCGCAGCTCGGCGGTAGCGAACGAAACCACGTTGGGGTCGTCGGTAGGGGTCAGTGGGAACAAGGCGGTCTCCCGGCGCGCGGTTCGCCCGCAAAGTCCGGTGACCTCCGGTGCGTGGTGGATGTGTGGGACCGG
>JACPDV010000125.1 GCA_016183835.1 Armatimonadota bacterium | reverse complement strand
CCCCCCGGGAGAGGGCTAGGGTGAGGGCTTCTGAGGCATCGTGCGTGTCTGCCCTCACCCCCGCCCTCTCCCGGGGGGAGAGGGGGCCGGACAGCCTTTCCAGGTCGCTCTCTCATCGCTGCAGCTCCTCCCACGCCTCCCGCGCCACGGCGTAGCGCATGCCGCCCGCGCTCACCGCGATGCTGGTCACCCCCAAGTGCTCCATCCACCGCTCCAACAGGATCGCTCCGGCGATCATCACCGGCGCGCGCTTCGGCTCCATCCCGGCGATCTGCGCCCGCTCGGACAGCGGGACCGCTGCCAGGCGCGCGAGCAGAGCGGCCAGCTCGCGGCGGCCGAGCCGGTTGGCGCTCACTTCGGCGGCATCGTAGTCGGTCATCCCCAGGTCCACGGCGACCAGCGTGGTGATGGTGCCGCCCGTGCCCACCACCTCGCCCTTGGCCGGCGACAGCCCGGTCAGCTCGGCGTCGGCCAGCGCGCGGCAGCGGTCCAGCTCGTCCGCGCCCGGCGGGTCGTGCACGAAGGCGGCGCGCTCGGTAAGCCGGCGAGAGCCCAGGTCGATGCTCCGCGAAGAAGCGATCACGCCGCTCCGTCCCTGCACGATCTCGCTGCTCCCGCCGCCGATGTCGAGGAGCGCCAGGGGCTCACCCGGCTGGCCGTGCGTCGCGCTCACGTCGCGATAGGTCAGCTCGGCCTCGCGGTCGCCGCTGATCACTTCGACCTCGAACCCGGTCCGCTCGCGCACGGCGGCGACGAAGTCGTCGCGGTTGGCGGCGTCGCGGAGCGCCGACGTGCCCACGGCGTGGGCGCGGCGCACCCGGTGCCGGCGGCAGACGGCGGCATACTCCTCGAGCACATTCAGCGCCCGTTCGACCGCCGCGGGCGCGAGCCGGCCGGTCTGGTCCACGCCGTCGCCGAGGCCGACGATGTCCGTTCTGTCGAGCACCACCTCCTCGCCGTTCGGCGCCTTGTCGAGGATCACGAGGAGGAACGAGTTGCTCCCCACATCCAGCCCGGCGACGCGCTCAGCCATGGCCGATGGGGCGTTCCAAGTTTGGCGAATGGCCAGGTCGGGAACGTAGTAGTTGAGCCATTCGTTGGATCCACTCAGTAGTGCGGCAGTTCAGCCGTGAGGAAGGCAGCACGGCACAGGAGAGCACGGGAAGGGGCAACTGGCGTGATAGAGGTCAAGGTACGGCCCAACGAAACGTTGGAAGAGGCGCTCCGCCGGTTCCGCCGCAAGGTCCGCAAGTCGGGCTTGCTGCAACAGGTTCGCCGCCGCGGGCAGTACGAGAAGCCGAGCGAGCGGCGCCGCCGCAAGGAGCGCCTGGCGCGCAAGCGCATGCTCCAGCCGCCGGACCAAGAGGACCGGCACTTCTCCATGCCCCGGCAAGCGCGTGACTGACGCCCCCGGGAGCGCGGAAGCCCAACGCCCGGCGGCCCCGGCCGCCGGGCGTTGGATTCATGGCGGATCCGCCCGCTGCCAGTCGGACAGGATCGCTTCCGCCACCGCGATGGGATCCGCCGCCGCCGCCAGATCCACCCACCGCACGTCCGCGAACGCCCTGAACCACGTCATCTGCCGCTTCGCGAACCGTCGCGTGTCCTGCTGGATCAGCGGCACCGCCTCAGCCAGGGCCGTCTCGCCGCGCACGACCGCCGCCAGCCTGCGGTAGCCCAAGCCCTCCATCGCCGGCTCGTCGCCCGTCAGCCCAGCGTCGAGCAGGCCGCGCACCTCGTCGGGCCAGCCCGCCGCCAGCATCGCCTCCACCCGCTGGTCGATCCGCGCGTACAGCTCCTCGCGCGGCCGCCGCAGGCCGTACAATCGCACGTCATAGGCCGCCTCGCGCGCCGGCTCGCGCAGGTGCTCCGTCAGCGTCCGGCCGCTCGCCTCGAACACCTCCAGCGCGCGCACGAGGCGCTTGAGGTCCGTCTCGGCGATGCGCTCCGCCGCCGCCGGGTCCACCGCGGCCAGGCGGCGGTGCAGCTCCGCGGCGCCCTCCGCCTCCAGCCGGCGGCGCAGCGCCGCGTCGGGCGGCACGCCGGTCAGCGTCCAGCCGCTGAGGAGCGCCTTCAGGTACATCCCCGTCCCCGCGGTGAGCACCGGCGTGCGCCCGCGGCCGGCGCTCTCCCCGATGAGCTTCTCGGCGTCGTCGCGGAAGCGGGCCACGCTGTAGGTCTCGCGGGGATCGACGAAACCGACCAGGTGGTGCGCCGCGCGGGCCAGCTCCGCCGCGGTGGGGGCGGAGCTGCCGATGGTCAGGCCGCGGTAGATCTGGCGCGAATCGGCCGAAATCACCTCGCCCGGGAGCCGCTCGCACAGCTCCACGGCCACGGCGGTCTTGCCCACCGCCGTCGGGCCAAGCAGACCGAGCACCCGGGGGCGCATCAGTCCACACCGCCGGTAGCCCGCGGCGGCGAAGTTGTCGCCGGCGCCCTCTTCGCGGTCGACGATGCTGAGCACGCGGTCCACGGTGATGTCCGGGTGCGCCTCGCGGAGCGCGGCGATGGCGTCGAGGGTGGAGCCGCCGGTGGTGGTGGTGTCCTCCACCATCACCACGCGACCGATGCCCGCCAGGGACGGCCCGGCGATGCGGTCGCCCAGCCCGTGGTCCTTGCTCGCCTTGCGCACGATGAACCCGAGCAGCGGCTGCGCGGTGCCGGCGCTCTGTGCCACCATCGCGCCGACGATGGGGTCGGCCCCGAGGGTCATCCCGCCCACGGCCTGCACGTCCGCCCCAGCGAGCCGTTCGAGGAACAGCTCGGCCACCAGGGCGAGCCCGTCGGCGCGGAGCGTGACCTCCTTGCCGTTGACGAAGTAGTGGCTCTGCCGCCCGCTGGCGAGGGTGAAGCTCTCGCCCGGCGCGGCGACCCGCAGGGCGTGGGTCTTGAGCAGCGCGAGCAGGCGTTGACGGGCGTCAGGCTCGCTCATCGTGGCTCTCCTCCGTCAGCCAAGCGGTCAGGCGGCCGTTGCCCAGCCACACGCCCAAGATCACCGGCAGCGGGGCGGTGAGGCCCATCCACACGATCTGAGCCCGGTTCAGCCCGCGCTCTCGCCGGTGCACGCCGAGCGTCAGCGCCAGGCGAACTGCGTACCAGAACGTCTGGTGGGCGATAGCGATCCACAGCACGTAGCGCAACGGCACCCGGTCGGTCAACCACCTGGGCAACCACTCCTGGTGAATCGCCGCCAGGGATAGACAGATGAGCCCAACGAGCCCGGTGATCAGGAAGGCCAGGTTCGTCACGCGTCGCCGGCGGGCGCGGGTCATTCCAGAATTCTACCACACGCCGTCCTCAGTTCGACTTTCGCACTTTTGGGCCCAGCCGGGCTGTGGCCTGAGCCAAGAATCAACGGTGAGCCTGCCGTGTCTAAGCGAGTGATGAACCGCTGCGACGCGGAGGCTCACCGTGGCTCTTGTACCATCGTTCGTCGCTCTCCTGCAACCCTTCGCCGAACTCATGACCGCCCCCACCTTCGGCAACTTCGTCACCCTCCTCAGCGGCTGGGTGTTCGCCGAACGCCGTAACGTCACCGGCTTGATCGAGGCGGCCGGGGCGGTCGACCGCAAGCACTTCTCCGTCTATCATCGTTTCTTCGCCACCGCCCGCTGGTCGCTCGAGGAACTGGGCTTCGCCGTCCTGGCGCTGGTCCTGCCCTGGCTCGGTGAGGGCTCCGTGCTGCTGGCCCTCGACGACACCCTGGCCCGCAAGCATGGCCTGAAGGTCTATGGCGCCGGCATGCACCATGACCCCCTCCTCTCGTCCCGCCGCCAAGCCATCATGAACTATGGACACTGCTGGGTCACCCTCGGCGTTCTGGTGCGCTTTCCCTTCTGTTGCCGGCGAGTGTTCTGCCTGCCGATCCTCTTCGCCCTCTACCTCAACCGGAAGTCCGCCGCCAAGCACCGCCGGGTCTACCGCACCAAGCCCGAACTGGCCGTGGAACTGGCTCAGCGCCTCGCCCGCCGCTTCCCCCATCACCGCTTCCACCGGGTGGCCGACTCCGCCTACGGCGGCGAAAGCGTGCTCGGCCAACTGCCCCCGGGCTTCGACCTGACCAGCCGCCTGGTCCTCGACGCGCGGCTGCACGAGGCTCCGCCTCTGCGCCAGGCCGGCACCCGCGGCCGCCCGCCCCGGCGAGGCAAGCTCCTCCCCAACCCCCAACAGATGCTGGCCGGGCGGGCGCGGCGGGTGACCCTCGAACTCTACGGCCGGCGCGACCGCGTGCGGCTGACCGACGTCGAGGCCCGGGTCTACAAAGTGCCCGACCGCCCGCTGCGCGTGGTGGCGGTGGACCCCCTCCGCGGCGGCCGGCCGCGCCAAGCTTTCTACTCCACCTGTGCGGGCGCGAGCGCCCAGCAGGTGCTTACCTGGTATGCCTTGCGGTGGGCCATCGAGGTCACCTTCCATGACACCAAGGGCTGCCTCGGTCTGGAAGAGCCGCAGAACTGGACCCCCCTGGCGGTGCGGCGGACGGCCCCGCTCGCGTTCCTGCTCTACAGCCTGGTGCTCCTCTGGTACGCGGCCGAGGGCCACCGTCTGGCCGCGGTGTGCCGCCGGCCCTGGTACCCCCACAAGCCGCACGCCTCCTTCGCGGACATGCTGGCCACCTTGCGCCGCGTCAGCGCGGCGGACATTTCTGAACTACCGCGCCAGGCCGAGGGCTGGGATAATGCCCCAGGCTCCTGCTCCCTGAGCCTGGACAAGGCCGCCTGAAAGTGCGAAAGTCGAACTCAGTGGGTGTCCGGTATCCCGTTCCGGCCCCCTTTCCCCCCGGGAGAGGGTTGGGGTGAGGGTCTGTGGAAGGTCGGGCGCGTCTCGCTTAGCCCTCACCCCAACCCTCTCCCGGGGGGCTCAGCTTGTGTCTGAACATGTGTTTGCATAGTCTGCAGCGGTCTCTCTGGCCAAGCGGTACCCGGCTACCCGCTCGCTCAGACTGTGCAGGCCCCGCAGTAATACGCCCGCCCCGGGCAGCTCCGCCTTCCGCCCTCCCACCCAGCCGCCCAGCTTGCCCAGCGCCCGCACCGCGTCCACCACCGTCCGCATCGGCTCCCGCGCCTGGCTCTGCAGAACCGCCAACTCGTCCTCCTCGAAAACCTCACCGGCCGGCCGCTCCGGCGCCTCACTCGCCTCGTAGCGCAGCCACAACGCCCGTACCGCCAACGGCCAGTACAACGCCAGCGCCCGGCTCAGGCTCCAGCTGTCGTCCAACTGCAACCGCTCGAACCGCATCGGCTCCTTCAGCACGCGGTGCGCCTGCTCGATCCGCCAGCGATAGCCATACGTCCGGCACACCTCGATCGCCCCCGCCACCGTCTCCACCCGCCGCGTGGTCAGCCGGTACCACTCCAACCCCTCCACGCCCTCCGGCGGCGACTCCTCCCGCGCCAGAATCAGGCTCACCCGCACCCTCGGCGTCCCTTTCGGCAGCCGCTCAGGCGGCTTCAGCCACACCCTTCGATAGCGCAGCGTCAACGTCGCTTGCCGGGCCTTCTGCGCCGGCTTCCCCTCCCGCGCCGCCTGCCGCGGGACCTGCACTACCATGGTGCCTGCCTCCGGCCCGCCCGCTACACACGCCTTCAGCCGGTCCGCCGCCTCCCACTCCTCCGGCTCCTCCAACTCCACCCGCCGGTCCTGCGCCACCCGCACCAGCAACTCCACCTCCTCCCGCCGCGGGCACAGGAACACCTCGTAGGCGTCTCCCTCCGCATCCATGATGATCGTCAGCGGCACCCCCGGCAGCCGCTCCTGGAGCGCCACAATCCCCTTGCACCAGCGGCTGCTCTCCGGCTCCTCCGCCGGCCACGGCAGGCCGCTGTCCGCCCCGCGAGTCCAGTTCCACAGCCCCAGCAGACCCTGTGGCTGGCCCCCCTCGCTCAACAGCAGCGCCGCCTGGCTGCACAGCCCCCGCCCCTTCCCGCCCGTGCCAATGGAGCCCAGCCCACGGCACGCCCGGTGGCTCCGAAAGTCGTAGAAGCACGTATCCAGCACGCCCAGAGCCGGCCTGCCCGCCGGCCAGTCCGCGGCTGCCTGGCCGTAGACCCCGTACAACAGGTCGTCCTCCGTCCACTTGTCGCGGGCCAGCAGCGCACTCAGCGACTGCCGACGGCGGTCTCCCAAGGCGGCCGACAACGACCGTCCCTCCCTCGCGGCCAAGGCGTCCCACCACGCTGCCAGGTCGTCCCGGTAGCGCCGATCCGGCAACCGGGCGCCTTGTGCCCAGCGCTCCGAGAGGCTATCCTGCATCATCGTGTCCTGCCCTTCAAGGCATGGACGATCGCCGGGCCGCTCGCGATGCGGTCAGGGACATGAACTTACCAAACAAATGTTCAGACTCAAGCTGAGCTCCC
>JACPDV010000753.1 GCA_016183835.1 Armatimonadota bacterium | reverse complement strand
CCAGCTTCGGCGAGCCGCGGCGGAGCGAGCGGGGCTGCTTCCAGCGCCGGTGCAGCCACAGCCACTCCTCGGGCTTGTGGAAGATCTGCCCGCCCACCACGTCGTTGAGCTGCTGCGCGCCGGCGTTCAGGTCGGCCTCCTCGTCGCCGGTGTCGGGCAGCGCGAGGGGCTTGTGGATCTCCACGGTGAAGCGGTCGTTGGCGTCGCGGACGATGAAGGCGGGGATCAAGAGCGAGCCGCTGTGGCGGGCCATCAGAAGCGGGCCGAGAGGCGTCGGCGCGGGGTGCCCCATGAAGGTGGCCAGGGTCCCGCCGGTGCGCACCGCCTGGTCGGCGAGAAGACCCACCATGCCGCCCTCGCGGAGCCGCTGGACGGCCTCGCGCCAGCTCTGCTTGTGGACGATGGTGATGTTGTGCCGGGCGCGGGTCTCGGCCAGGAAGCCCTCGATCAGCTCGGCGTCGCGCGAGCGGGCGATGGCCAGGATGGGCAGTCCGTAGGCACCGCAGTTGGCGGCCATCATCTCGAAGTTGCCGTAGTGGCCGGTAACCATGATCACGCCGCGCCCGGTGCGTTCGGCCTGTCGCAGGGCGCCCTGGCCCAGCACGCGCGTGCGCCGGCGCACCTCTTCCGGGCTGGTCTGCACCATGCGCATGAACTCGGTCACGGTGCGGCCGAAGTGGTCGACGATGCGCACGGCCAGCGCGTAGCGCTCGGCGGGCGACAGCCGGTCGCCGTAGACGAGGCGGAGGTGGTCGAGCATCCGGCCGAACAGCTTGGGCTGCAGGAACCAGATGATGCGGGTGATCAGCCAGCCGAGCGCGGGGTCCCAGTGGCGCGGGAGGACCAGCACCAGCGTGCGGAACAGCACGAACGTAACGGCGACCAGCCGCCGCTGCAGCCAGTGTGCGAGAGTGAGCCTATCGCCGCGTTTCCGTCCAGCCATCGACCCGCGTCCGAACCCGCGCAATGGTAGACCGAACTCGCGATTCTGTCGATACGGACCGGGTCACACGGCCTCCGCCGTGCCGCCCAACACCGCCCGCGCCGCCGCGTCGCAGACCGCCAGCGTCTGCGCCGCGTCGCGGTAGGGCGAGCGCAGGAGGCCCTGGTCCTGCGCCCGCACCGCCGCCACGAACCCGCGGATCTCCTCGAGGTACGGGTCCGTCGCGTCGCTCTCGTCGATCGGCGTCCCGTCCACCTGGCCCACCAGCGGCCCGTCGTGGATGCTCCAGGTCAGGTCGAAGTCCACGCCCACGATCTGCAACTGCAAGACCTTTGCCGCGTGCGACCAGTTGTGCACGTGGGAGGTCAGCATCCCGCTGGCGTGGCGCACCACCACGGCGCTGGTCTCCTCCGCGTCGCGCTCGGCGGTGGGGTAGTTGTCGTCGAGCTCCGCCATCGCCATCACGCGGGTCGGCTCGTCGCCCGTGATGTAGCGCAGGATGTCCTGGAAGTGGACGCCCTGCTCCACCAGCGGGCCGCCGGCCTTCGCCTTCTGAAACAGCCCCACCGGGGCCAGACCCTGAGTCACCCAGCCGAACACCGGCCAGGCCACGCAGATCCGCGCAAATAGCCGCGGCCGATCCGCGATCAGCTCCCGGAACCGGCTCGCCAACGGCGCCCAGCGGTACATGAACCCCACCGTGTTGAGGATTCCCGCCCGCTCGATCACCTCGGTCACCGCCCGGGCCGTGGCCACGTCGTGCGCCGGCGGCTTCTCGCAGAAGAGCGGCAGGCCGCGCTCGGCAATCGCCGCGATGGGCTCGTCGCGAACGATGGGCGGCGTGGCCAGCACCACCGCGTCCAGCTCCGTTTCGCCGTCCAGCAGCTCGCGCCAATGCCGGTACGCCCGCGCCCCGTGCTCCGCCGCGAAGGCCCTCACCCGCGCCTCGTCCAGGTCGGCCACCGCGCAGACGCGCACCCCGTCGAGGCCGTTCAGCGATTCGGTGTGCTTCTTCCCCGGCCAGCCCAGGCCGATCACCGCCACGTTGAGGCTCATTCCGCGCTCACTTCCTCTTCCACCCACTTGAGGCTCTCGTCCAGCCGGGTCAACACCTCCTCGGCCGGCAGGGCCCAGATGTCCGGGTCGTACAGCTCCACGCTCAGCCAGCCGGTGTAGCCGAAATCGAGCAACATGCCCACGAACCACGGCACGTCGGCGCGGCCCTCGCCCGGGAACGCGCGTTTCGAGGTGGTCAGCCCCTCGACCCACTCGTCGCGCACGTCGTCGATGTGCACCAGGAAGAGCTTCTCGGGCGCCAGCATGCCCATCTCCTCGAAATGGCTGGCGCTGCAGTAGTAGTGCGAGATGTCGAACAGCACGCCCAGACTCGGGTGGTCGACCACGTTCACCAGGTCGATGCAGCTCCCCAGCGTGCCGTTGATCTTCTCGCCGCCGAGGAACTCCAGGTTGAGCCTCACGCCGAACCCGCTGGCGAGCTCGGCGACGGCGTGGAGCTTGTCGGAGAGGCCCTCGTACTCCGCCGCCAGGTCGTCGCCAACCTGGCCGATGGCGATCACCGTCAGCGAGGGGCAGCCGATGGCGGCGCAGAGGTCCAGCCGGCGCTGCAGCTCAGCGCGCTCGGCGGCGGGGTCCTGGCCCTGCGACGGAGTCCAGATCACCCCGGCGCACATTCCCACCGGCTCGATGCCGAGCCCGTCCAACTGCTCCACCACCGCGGACGGGGTGTGCCCGGCGTCGAGGTAGGCGCGGAGCTTGTCCTCCCAGACTTCCACGGCGCGCCAGCCGAAGCGCTCCCAGAGGGGCAGCTCCTCCTCCCAGGTGAGGTTCTTCACGGTGGCGCTGTTCAGGGCCCAGTTGAGCGGCATGGCGATCTCCTCAGCCCTGCGTCGGGTGCAGCGCCGGCTTGCCGACGGTGCCCGCGGCGAACGCCGCGAACGCCTCGCCGGCCCCGCTGAGCGGGAAGGTGTGGGTCACGAGCTTCTCCACCGCCAGCCCGCGGCGGTAGAGCGCGAGCATGTCGGGGAACTCGCGGAAGTGGAAGAACCAGCTCCCGAAGAGCGTGATG
>JACPDV010000752.1 GCA_016183835.1 Armatimonadota bacterium | reverse complement strand
GTGCATAGTTCTCAGCCTCCCGAAGGAGTTAGAACCAGCGCAAGCAAGATCCATCCAGGCTCAGGCGCCGCGCCGCGGCGGCCGAGACGGCGGTCCTCCAGGTGGCCAGCTCCCGCCAAAGTAACAATGACACAGGCTGAGTTGCCAAGGAGGGGGCAGGGGGAGGTCCAACACCAGCAAGGCTGGACGGGACCTCACCCCAGCCCTCTCCTTGGTAAGGAGAGGGGGCCGGATCGCGCTGCCGACTGCTCCTCGCCGTTGCACTGCGCCCCGCGATGCACTATGGTTGACGTGACGGGGCGGGTGCCGCGATGCATCGGACCGTGCGCTCGCGGCGGGGAAACACCATGGCCAAGTGGACTCGTCCGCTATTCGTGCTCTCGACCGTGCTGCTGCTCGCCGTGATGCTCGGCTGCGGCACAGAGGAAACCACCGAGGCGTTCACGCCGGGCAACTCCCAGACCGGGGTGGCGTTCCGGATCAACTGGCCAGCGCCGGCCAGCCGCATGTTCCCCTCGGCGGCGCAGAGCCTGACCATCACGTTGCGACTCGGCCAGACGGTGGCCGACGCGCAGCACGCCCGGCGGCCGGGCCAGGGCGGCACCACCTTCGTCGAGTTCCGGGGCCTGCCGCCCGGCACCTTCACGGCGGCGCTCCAGGCCTTCCCCAATGCCGACGGCACCGGCAACGCGCAGGCCGCAGCCAACCCACAGGTCAATGTCACGCTGAACCAGATCGGCACCGTGACCGTGGACCTGAACAGCACGGTCACCAGCTTCGCCATCACGCCGAATCCGCTGGGCCTGGTGATGGAGCAGCCCGGCACCGACGTGGTCGCCACCGGCCGTGACGCCGGTGGCGGGGTCGTGCTGCTGCCGCCGGTGACCTGGTCGATCACCGCCGGCGCCCAGTTCGTGGGGCTGAGCACCACGCAGCCGACGCTCCTGCCGGTGACCCTCTCACCGCTCGCCGTGGGCGGGCCGGCGACCGTGCGGGCCACGCTGGAGCAGCAGGCCGGCGTGCCCGCCACCGCGCTCACCGCCACGCTCAACGTCAATGTCAGCCCGGTCGGTCAGGGCCCCGGCGTGACGACCATCGCCGGCAGCGGCGAGGCCGGTTTCGTCGACGGCCCGGGCGCGGTCGCCCGCTTCAACAACCCCGTGAACGTGGCCCTCGCGCCCAACGGCAGCCTCTTCGTCGCCGATTTCGACAACGGGCTCGTGCGGCAGGTCGAGCCAGACGGCACCACGAGCACCATCGTCAACCAGGGCAACTTCTTCCGGCCCTTCGGCATCACCTTCGGCCCCGACGGCGAGCTGTACGTGATGACCGACCGCAACACGTTCGACGTGGGCGGCGGCGTGGGCGGCACCGTCTGGCGGGTGAACATCCCCGGGCGTGCCGCCAACGTGGTGGCCGAGAACATCGGCCGGCCGCGCGGCATGTGCGCCATGCCCGTGGGCGGCGGGCTGCTGCTCGCCGATGACTCGCACGCGGTGATTTCGCACCTCGACACCACTACGGGCGTGGTCACCCGGCTCGCGGGGCAGCCGGACCAGTTCGGGCTGATCAACGGCACCGGCGACAACGCGCGGTTCAACCGGCCGACCGGCATGGCCGCCCTGCCCGACGGCACCGTGCTCGTCGCCGACTCCAACAACAACTGCCTCCGTCGGCTGACCTTCTCGCCCGACGGCTCGCAGATCACCGACGTGAGCACCTTCGCCGGCGACGGCACCGCCGGGCTGGTGAACGGGCCGCGGGCGGGTGCGCGCTTCTTCGGCCCGGGCGACGTGGACACGGACGCCGCCGGCAACGCCTACGTGGCCGACGGCGGCAACCACGTCCTCCGTCTGATCGTGCCCGGCGGCGACGTCAGCACGCTGGCGGGGACCGGGGTCCAGGGGTTCCTGGACGGTGCGCTCCTGAGCGCCCAGTTCTTCGGGTTCGAGGGGCTGGCGGTCAGGCCGGACGGCTCGATCGTCTACATCCCCGACGGCAACTTCGGCACCGGCGACCCGTTCAACCGGATCCGGCAGGTGAGGCTGATCGGTGGGTGAGGCGATGTCCCATCGCGACCGGCTGCTGGCGGCCGTCCGCCGGCAGCCGGTCGATGGCCTCCCCTTCTGCACCTACAACCTGCACCCCTACGGCAACTCGGCGCACCGCACCGACCCGGGCTACGCCGAGCTGCTCGAGCTGGTGACCTCACGCGCCGGGATGCTGTGCAAGGCCAGTGCGCGCGCCGGTCTGCGGTGGCAGGACCCGGCCTGTGCCGAGTGCCGGGTGGAGCGGAACGACGGGCGCACCACCACGCTCCACCTGCTCCACACGCCGCTGGGCGAGCTGCGCTGCCAGGTGACCGTGCCGCGCGGGCAGCCGGGCTACGTCACCGAGCACTGGGTCAAGACCGACGCGGACCTGGAGCGCTACTTCTGCCTGCCCTGGGTGGTGGGCGAGCCCGACCTCGGCCCGGCGCTGGCCATGCAGACCGAGCTGGGCGACCGCGGGCTGCTCTACGTCGACTACGGCGACCCGATGTACCACGCGGCCGGGCTGTTCAACTATGAGGACTTCACCATCCGCTGCCTGACCGACCTGCCGGGCACCCGCGCGGTCGTGGAGCGGATGTTCGAGCGGGTGGCCGAGCAGACGCGGCGGGTGGCGGCGGCGGCCGAGGGTCAGCCGTTCCTCTTCTACACGGCCGGGCCGGAGCTGGCGACGCCGCCGATGCTCCCGCCCCACGTCTTCGCCGAGCTGGTGACGCCGTACCAGCGCGAGCTGGTGCGGATCCTGCACGAGCACGGACACTTGGTGACGTGCCACTGCCACGGCCGCGTGCGCGACGCGCTGCCGGAGCTGCTGGCGTGCGAGTTCGACGCGCTGGAGCCCTTGGAGCCGCCGCCGCAAGGCGACATCACGCTGGGCGAGCTGTTCGCGCGCTGCGAGGGGCGGATGGCGCTGATGGGCTACATCCAAGACCAGGAGTTCCACAGCGCGGCGCCGGGGCATTTGCGGCGGGTGGTGGAGGAGGTCCGGCAGGTGGTGGCGGGCCGGCCGGGGTATGTGATGTGCCCCACTTGTACGCCGTTCCAGCATCCGCCGAGCGAGGTGTTCGTGCGGAACTACCGGGAGTGGGTGGAGGCGGCGGGGGAGTGACGCTTGGATGGACGGCGGGGCGGGGCGGCCCCCTCTCAGCTCGGAGGTGATGCCGCCACCCGCTCTCGGGCGTTGACGGTGGTGTGGCACGGGTAGTCTGCTGCCCGTGTCTGCGTTCGACGCGACAGCCGGAGCAGCGCGGAGTCGGACACGGGCAGCAGACTGCCCGTGCCACACGGCCCCGGGTCGTTCTGGGTTGGGCGCCTGTCCAACCCCCTGGTCCACCGGCCGGGAGCCAGCGCCGCAGCGCGGCGCTTCAGCTCTCGCTCTCCCCGTCCGCCTCCTCCGCCCGCATCAGCCCCCGCTCGGCGGACACGTCCACCCGTGAGATCGCCCCGGCCGGGGTCATGTCCATGCGCGGCAGCGGCAGACCCTGGTCGCGGAGGGCGAGGACCTTCCGGATGGCGTTGGCGGCCGCGTAGCCGTGCCGACCGCGACGCTGGATGAGGAAGTCGCCGCGAGTGGTCTCCAGGCGCCAGCCCTGCCGGTGGTCGTGCAGGGCGATGACCTCGGACCAAGCCATCATCCGCACTCTGGGCCGGAGGACGCCGGGCCGGATGCCGGCGGCGGAGACCGTCAGGCTGAAGTGCTGGAGCCCCTGCTGCTTCGCCAGACTGACCGTCCCGACGGCCAGGGCCACCAGGAATGTCGCCGCAGCCACTTCGGCGCCTCCCACGACGCTCCGCAACGGCAGCAGCACGATCAGTGTGGTAGCCACGGCGGCGAGCCGCACGAAGGTACGCCAGTCGGCCAGGGGAGATTCGTACCCGATCGCCGCGCTGCCGAGCACCTCACGGGGGTCTGCCCAGACAGCGGCATCCACGCAGGTCGGTGAGGCGCTCCCAGGCACGAATGCCCGCACCAAGCGGCACAAGGCCTCCCACTGGGGCAAGTCATGCCAGAGCGTAACCGTTACCCTATCGGTGCTCACCTTCAGACCGACTTCGCTCTCCTCGACCTCGCGGATCGCCTCCCATGGCAGCCACTTCCACCGAAAGCGGCTTCGGACCTTGATCCCGGCCGTGGTGACGCGGGCCCTGTGCGGAGGAGGCGGCCAAGCACAGAGCTGCAGAGGGATGGCGATGGCCAACAGCACCACCGCAACGAGGGGCGGCAAGGCCGAGTCAACTGGACAGACCCAGTGGAGCAGATCGCCAAGCACGACCCCCAGAGCGCCCAGGACGACGCCGAACTGGAACCGCCGTGGCAGCTCTTGCCGCGCCACATGCTCGCTCACCACTTCGCCCTCTGCCTCGCGTCGCCCCACGGCCTCGCCTCACTGCACGGTGACCGGAAAACGCGGGTCAGGCATCTTTCGGCCGACGGAAAGCAGCCAGACCCGGTTTTCCTGGGTTCGTCATCATCGCCCAGGGACGCCTCTACTCCTCCAACCCCTCCAACAACCCCTCCGGCACCCGCGCCGCATACACGTGCGGCACGCCCGTCGCGTCGCTGTTGTAGATCACCCACTGATTCCCCGGGCTGAAGTACGGGTGCGGATGCGTGTACTGCGGCGCGCCGAAGCTCGAGCCCGAGCGGCACAGCACCTGCGTCTTCCCCGTCTTCAGCGAGCCGACCACGATCAGCGCGTCGCCGAACGTGTCGCTGACGAAGAACCGCCCGTCGCGCGAGGCGTTCGGATGGCCGTAGTAATGCCCCGCCGCCACCGGCCGCGCCGCCTCATCGCCCGGCGTCAAGGCCAGCAGGTTGCCCTCCGCCAAGGCCTCGGGCGTGCCCTCCACCGTCAGGAGGATGTCGCCCGTCTTGCCCACCCAGCATTGATGCCCCTGGCAGCGCGCCGTGTAGGGCAGACCCACCGGCAGCTCGCGGCGGTTGCCGCCGTCGATGTCGATCAGGTACAGCGTGGCGCCTTCGGGCCCGACCAGCGCCAGGCAGCGGCCCTGCTCGTCGAACGATGCCCCGCGGTTGTGCTGCACCAGGATGTCCTGCCCGCGGCCCGGCTCGAGCTGCGGATGCGGGTTGATGATGTCGACCCACTCGTGGATCACCCGCCGCGTACCCGTCTCCAGGTCGTAGCGGCAGATGGCGCACTCGGTGGGGCTGAACTGCGTGGCCGTGATGTAGGTCCGCAGGTCCGGGCTGACGGAGCCCATCGCCACCGGCCGCGGCGGGCCCTGGTAGGTGTGGCGGTGCTGCTCCAGCGACGCGATGTCGGTGATCAGCAGCTCGAACTCGTCCTCTTCCAGGTCGCGGATGCAGTAGAAGAAGCGCTGGTCGGGCGAGACGGCCATGCCCACGATGCTGGGCACGTTGTCGCAGACGGGGGTGAGCCACCCGCGCTCCAGGTCGCAGCGCCAGATCTCCTGCGGGGCGTGCGAGGCGGGCTTGCGGGTGAGCATCAGCCAGCGGCCGGTGGGGTCCATGTAGGGCACTTCGCCGTAGATGTCTTCATGGATGGCCGGGGTGGAGGTGAGCTGCCGGATGGCCGCTCCGGACTCGGGCGCCCTCCCGCGCGGAATGCTCTCCACCGCCGTGACGCTGCCGGGCTCCAACATGCTGTTCTCCAACCGCTCCTCGCGGTGCGCGTAGCTTCGCCCGCCACGTTAGCGGTGTCAAGGGACTATACCCAACGGGGTATATGGCTGGTACGCGGCGATCCCGCTTGCGGTGCGGAACAGAGCCGGAGATCCGCAGATGACGCAG
>JACPDV010000746.1 GCA_016183835.1 Armatimonadota bacterium | reverse complement strand
GGCGCTCCGCTCACTCCGGCGGAGGACGAGGGAGACGAGACGCTGCCTGCCCACGCCGGAATGCGGGGGCTCTTCCAGCAGGACCGCCGCCACGGCAGCGCCCTGGCGGGCAAGCTGCGCGAGCTGGCGGCGCAGGGACCGGCGATCCTCGTCGGCTGGGGCGCGGCGGATGCCCTCGGCGCGCGGCCGGAGACGTACCATCTCCGGCTGGTCGCCCGCCGCGAAGACCGCATCCGGCGCCTCAGCCTGCGCACCGACAGCGCGCCGGAGACCGCCGCCCGGCTGGTGGACGAGAGCGACGGGCACCGCGCCGAGTTCCACCGGCGCCTGTTCGGCGCCGACTGGCGCGATGTGCGGCGCCACCACCTGGTGCTCAATACGTCCCTGCTGGCGGTGGAGGCGGCGACGGACCTGGCCTGCCGGTGCATCGGGTCGGCGACGGGAGGGGGCAACGGGCCGGCGGCCGGCGCATGGCGTTGCGTGACCATCTCGCGGCAGTTCGGCGCCGGCGGGCGCGAGCTGGCCGAGCTGCTCGCCACCACCCTCGGCTGGCCGCTGCACGACCGGGATATGCTGCAGCAGTCCGGGTCGCTCAGCGGCATCGCGCTCCCCGAGCTGATGCGGGTGGACGAGCGCGGCCCGGAGTTCCTCGAGCGACTGCACCTCATGCAGGACTCCGCGCGCTACTTCGAGGCCCTGCGCGAGGCGCTCGTCCGGGCGGCCGGCGGCCCCGCGATCCTCGTCGGCCGCGGCGGCAACATGCTCGTTCCGAGCGATGCGGCGCTCCACCTCCGGCTGGTGGCGGACGACGCCGACCGCGTCGAGCGGGTGATGCGCCGCCGCTGGCTCGCGGCGGGCGCCGCCGAGGCATTGATGCACGAGGAGGACCGTCACCGGGCCGACTTCCACCGCCACTTCTTCCGTGCCGACTGGAGCGATCCCACGCTCTACCACCTGACCTGCAGCTCGAGCCGCCTGCCGCTGCCGGGAGTAGCGACGGCGTTGAGCGGCTTCCTGGGCGCCGGGGAGAGGCCGGCCAGGTGAAGACGCTGATGCAGGTCTGGTGGGTCGGCCTGGGCGGGTTCCTGGGCGCCAACGCCCGCTACTGGCTGGGCGGCTGGATCGCGAGCCGCTGGGGCACGGCGTTCCCCTGGGGCACGTTCGCGATCAACGTCAGCGGGTCGTTCATCCTCGGGCTGTTCGCCACGCTGATCGCCGAACGGATCAGCGCGCCGCCGCAGCTCCGGCTGCTGGTGGCCATCGGCTTCGTGGGCGCCTACACCACGTTCTCCACGTTCGAGTACGAGACGCTCGGGCTGGCGGCGGGCGGCAGCTTGCTGCGCGCGTTCGCCAACGCCGCCGCGAGCCTGGCGCTGGGTTTCCTGGCGGTGTGGCTGGGCGTCAAGCTGGCGCGCGGGCTGTAACGGGAGGAGCCGGCGATGAAGATCGAGGGGCCCGCCAAGATGCTGCGGGTGTACCTGGGCGAGAGCGACCAGTGGCACGGCCAGAACCTGGCCGGCGCCATCGTGCGGCGAGCCAAGGAACAAGGGCTGGCCGGCGCCACCGTGCTGCGCGGGCTGGAGGGCTTCGGCGCCAACTCGCGCGTCCACACGGCGAGCATCCTGCGGCTCAGCGAGGATCTGCCGGTGGTGATCGAGATGGTGGACGTGGCGCAGCGGATCGAGGACTTCCTGCCGGTGCTGGACGAGATGGTGACCGAGGGGCTGGTGGTGGTGCAGGACGTCCACGTGGTGAAGTACGTGGCCAACCCCAAGCCCCGCCCGGCGAGCTGAGCCATGGAACAGCGCCAACAAAGCCACGTGGCCGCCACCTACGCCGTGACCCGGCGCTACCTGGCCGAGATCCGGCAGGTGGCGCTGACCGGCGAGGGCGCCGACGGCACGGGCTACACACCCCTGCCCGCGCCGCAGCAGGAGCGGCTGGTCGCGCTTCTCGACCAGATCACCGCGGAGCTGGACCGCCTGGCCGCGGCCCTGGTGCCGGCCCGGGTCCGCGAGGCCGGCGAGCGCCGCAACCTGAGTGCCACGCTGATGTGGCTGAGCACACTGCTCTACATGGTGCAGGAGCAGGTGGAGGACCTGCAGCCGTCGCACATGGCGCGCCGTTACGGTGCGGTTCCGGCCGCCGAAGGCGAGCTGCTCAGGGCGGCCGCCGAGCCGGCGTTGCGAACGGTGCGCGCGGCGTTCCGGACGCTCGATGAGCGGTCCTGACTGACGGCGCCGTTGCCCAGACAGGCCCGCTGGGTCTTGCACCCGTGCCGGCTCGGCGTTACACTTGCCGTTGGCATATCTGCACCGGCGATGGTGCCCGCCGGGGTGGTGCGGACCACCGAAGTGCAGCGAGCAAGTTGCTGATGGCCCCTGTTCGGTAGCGCCCTGCTGCCCGACAGGGGCCATCGTCGTTCGGGGTGTACGAACGACCAGGCGCCTGCCAGGCGACAGGGATCGGAGTTCGTGGGGCCGAGCGCCCCGGGAGGTTCCGATCATGGGTGAAACCTGGACCCTGGCCACCATCTGGATCGGCCTGGCCTTGGTCGCCACGCTGCTGTCCATCGTCTTCCGCATCGCCACCGCGCTGTCCGAGATCGTCGTCGGCACCGTCGCGCAACTGGTCATCGGCGCGCTGTTCGGGGCCGCCTACCTCGGCACCGACCAGTCCTGGATCAAGTTCCTGGCCGGCACCGGCGCCATTGTGCTGACCTTCCTGGCCGGCGCCGAGCTGGACCCGGTGGTGTTCCGCGTGAAGTGGAAGGAGGCCACCGTCATCGGGCTGGTGGCCTTCTTCGCCCCGTTCCTGGGCTGCGCCGCGGTGGCGTACTGGGGCCTGCACTGGGACGCTCAGGCGAGCTGGCTGGCCGGCGTGGCGCTCTCCACCACCTCCGTGGCGGTGGTCTACGCGGTCATGCTGGAGCTGGGCCTCAACCAGACCGACTACGGCAAGGCGGTGCTGGCGGCCTGCTTCATCAACGACCTGGCCACGGTGATTGCGCTGGGCCTTATCTTCTCGCCCTTCACCCACCGCACGGTGGTGTTCGTGGCGGTCTCGGTGGCGGTGTTTGCGGTGCTGCCCTGGGTGACACCGCGGTTCTTCGCCAAGTTCGGCAATCGGCCGTCCGAGCTGGAAGCCAAATACCTGCTGATGCTGCTCTTCGGCATGGGCGCCCTCGCCTCGTGGTCCGGCAGCGAGGCGGTCCTGCCCGCGTACCTGATCGGCATGGTCCTGGCCGGCACCGTGGGCAAGGACCACGTGCTCGTCCGGCGGCTCCGCACGCTTACGTTCGGCTTGCTGACGCCGTTCTACTTCATCCGCGCCGGGTCGTTCGTCTCGGTGCCGGCCCTGCTCGCCAGCCCGCTGGTCTTCCTGGCGCTCCTCGGCGCGAAGATGGTCACCAAGATCGCCGGCGTGCTGCCCACCACGCGGCTGTACCGCTACGCGCGCATGGAGGCGATGTACACCACGCTCTTGATGTCCACCGGGCTGACGTTCGGCAGCATCTCGGCGCTGTTCGGCCTCAACCACCAGATCATCACCTCGGCCCAGTACTCGTTCTTGATCGCGGCGGTGATCGGCAGCGCGGTGGTGCCGACGGTGATCGCCAACGCGGTCTACCTGCCCCGACACCTGCTGCCGCAGCCAGCGGTGGACCCGGCGACCGCGGAGCTGCGGGCGGGCGCGGTGCGCCAGGACGAGCCCTCGGACTGACCAGAAGGAACGACGATGCTCAACCGGATCCTGTGCGCCTACGACGGTTCGGCCCCGGCGGAGAAGGCGTTTGCCTTCGCGGTGGAGCTGGCGGAGCGGTTCGAGGCCGAGCTGCTGGTGCTCTCGGTGGCCCGGCCGCCCGAACCGCCCGAGCTGGTGGAGACCGCGGCGGTGCTCGACAGCGCCCGGGCATTCTACGCGGAGCAGTTCGAGCGGCTGCGGGCGCAGGAGGCGGCCCGCACCGTGCGACTGCGCTTCGACGTGGCGGTGGGCCACCCGGCGGAGCAGATCGTGCACCGGGCCGAGGCGGAGGGCAGCGACCTGATCGTGGTGGGCCACCGCGGCAAGTCGCTGCTGGCCCGCTGGCTGCTGGGCTCGGTGTCCAAGCGTGTGCTGAGCTACGCGCCGTGCGCCGTGCTGGTGGTGCGCTGACCCGCGCCCGGGCCGGGGGCAGGCGCCGCACTTGCCGACTCCTCGGGTATAATGCCGCCGGCTCCAGGCCGAAAGGACAGCCTCCACCATGGCGAAAACGTACCGCATCGCAGTGCTCCCCGGCGACGGCACCGGCCCCGAAGTGACCGCCGAGGCCGTCAAGGTCTTGCAGGCCGCCGCGGGCAAGTTCGGCTTCCAGCTCCACCTCACCGAATTCGACTTCGGCGGCGACCGCTACCTCCGCACCGGCGAAGTGCTCCCCGTGGGCGCCGCCGAGACCATGCGCACGTTCGACGCCATCCTCCTCGGTGCCATCGGCCACCCGGGCGTGGCGCCGGGAATCCTCGAGAAGGGCATCCTCCTCCGCCTGCGGTTCGAGCTGGACCAGTACATCAACCTGCGCCCGGTGCGCCTCTTCCCCGGCGTCGAGTGCCCGCTCAAGGACAAGGGGCCCGAGCACATCGACTACGTGGTGGTGCGCGAGAACACGGGCGACGTGTACAGCGGCGTCGGCGGTGTGGCGATGAAGGGCACGGCGCACGAGGTGGCCGAGCAGTCGATGATCTACACCCGCTTCCAGGTCGAGCGGTGCTTGCGCTACGCCTTCGACTACGCCCGGCGCTACGGCCGCAAGGCGCGCGGCGTGGGCGAGCACAACACGCTCGGGCTGGTGGGCAAGACCAACGTGCTGACCTTCGTCTTCGACCTCTGGGAGCGGGCCTTCCACGAGATCGGCGAGGCCGACTACCCGGACGTGAAGCGCGAGTACTACCACGTGGACGCCTGCTGCATGTGGATGGTGAAGAGCCCCGAGTGGTTCGACGTGCTGGTGACGGCCAACATGTTCGGCGACATCATCACGGACTTGGGGGCGATCACGCAGGGCGGGATGGGGATCGCGGCGGGCGGCAACCTGAACCCGCAAGGGGTGAGCATGTTCGAGCCCATCGGCGGCTCGGCGCCGAAGTACACGGGGCAAAACGTAATCAACCCGCTGGCGGCGATCTGCGCGGGCGCGATGCTGCTGCAGACCATCGGCGAGGCGGCGGCGGCGGACGCGGTCGAGACTGCGGTAAAGCACGTCACGGCCAACAAGCTGAAGAGCCTGGCGGCGGGGCGGATGGGGTACGGCACGCGCGAGGTGGGCGACCTGGTGTGCGAGGCGCTGGGATGATGGGCTAGAATGGGGATGAAGCCGTGGCGACGTGGTGGGAGTGGTTGGAGGCGGCGGAGGACCACCAGAAGGCGGCGGTGACGCTTAGCATCGGCGAGCCGGCCCGTGTGCGGAGTTGCCTGAGCCGCGCATACTATGCGGTCTACGCCGCCTGTTGCGCGTGGTTCGAGCTGCTAGAGGAAGACGGTCTCATTGCCAAGCAGCCGGCGCCGCAGGGCGGTGGGCTGTGGTGGCCGCATCAGTGCCTCGATCTGAACCTGCGGCGGACGATCGGCCTACCTGGTCTGGCAGAGGGTCAGTGGGAATCACGTCGACGCCGAGGAGTTCGTCAGGACCGTGGTGCGGTCGAGGAACCTGCGCGTGGACGCAGACTACCATCCTGAGATCAGCCACTCGCCTGGCGACGCATCGGACGCCTGCCGTATCGCTAGGGACCTGGTGGAACGGCTTCGCGGCGCAGCACGCGAGGTCGGAGGACGCCGATGAGCACGAATGAGATCCTGGGACTCGCCCGCAACGCCTATGCGGCGTGGGAACGACAAGAAGGCAAGGGCCTCGGCCTCACGTTCGCACCGGACGGGGTGCGGGAGGAAGAGGGTTGGTACTACCTCGTGGTCACCGCCACCAACCGCCCCCGGCGGTCCTTCGAGTACTACGACTACCTGCACGAGATCGAGACGCTCGTTGAGAAGGAGCTCGACCCGGAGGGTAAGATCCACGTCCTCCTCGTCCCCGCCCTCGCCAACGTGGTCTGACGCCCCATGCTCCGCCCCGAGTCCGCCTGCAGCCTCCGCCTCGGCACCTTCCCCCAGGCTGTGCGGCACTCTGTCTGGACAGCCCCCGCGCCCCTTTGCACCGAGGCCCGTCTGCCCTCGGGCCTCACCGCCCGCCGCACCTCCGACGGCCTCGTCCTCGCCGGACACTCCACCACCCAGCCGCTCCGCGGCGTGCCGTTCGCCGAGCTGACCTGCCTCGCCGCCGGGCCCGATGGCTCGCTTTGGGTCGGCGGCCCGCACGGCGCCGCGCGCTGGATTGACGGCGTCTGGGAGGTCTACGCCGACCATCGCTGGCTGCCGGACAACGACGTGCGCGCCATCGTCGCCGAGCCGGACGGCGGCGCGACCGTCCACACCCCAGCCGGCGCGGTCCGCATCGCCTTCGAGACGCTCACCCTCGCCGCCAAAGCTGCGCACTACGGGGAACTCACCGACGCCCGCCACAAGCGCTTCGGCTACGTCACCGGCTGCCACCTCCAAACCCCGGGCGACCTGTCGTCGTGGCGGCACAACATCGACGACAACGACGGGCTCTGGACCGCGATGTACGTCGCCGCCGAGTCCTACCGTTACGCGGTTACCGGTGACCCGGACGCCCGCGCCAAGGCTGCGGAGTCGATGCGGGCGCTGCTCTTCCTCGAAGCGGTGACCCCCATCCCGGGCTTCCCGGCGCGGGCCGTCACCCACCGCTCGGAGCCCGGGTTCAGGCGGCACGGGGACGGCGAATGGCATCTCGGCGGCGGCGGCGAATGGGAGTGGAAGGCCGACACCTCGTCCGACGAGCTGGACGGCCACTACTTCGCCTGGCCCATCTACCACGACCTGGTCGCCGACGAGGCCGAGCGCGCCGCCATCCAGGCCACGGTACGCCGGGTCACCGACCACCTTCTCGAGCACGGCCTGTACCTGGTGGACCTCGACAGCCGGCCCACCCGCTGGGGTGTCTGGGCGCCGGAACGGCTCAACGACGACCCTGCCTGGCGCGCGGAGCGGGGGCTCAACTCCCTGGAGATCCTCGCCTACCTGAAGGTTGCCGAGCATCTCATAGGCGACGCCCGCTACCGCGACGCCGCGCGCGAGCTGATCGAGGAGCATCACTACGCCCTCAACACCCTCGAGCAGAAGACGCTCACCGGCGACTTCCCCGGCGCGCACATCAACCATTCCGACGACGAGCTGGCGTTCCTGGCCTACCACAGCCTGCTCAGCCTGGAGACCGATCCGGCCCTGCGCACGCTCTACCTCGCCAGCCTGGAGCGGACGTGGCAGGCCGAGCGGATCGAGCGCTGCCCGCTCTGGAACGTGATGTACGGTGGGCTCACCGGCCGGCCGTGCGACGTGGAGGCGGCCGCGCAGGCGTTGGCCGAGATCCCGCTCGATCTGGTCGAGTGGCGGGTGGAGAACGCCGGACGGACGGATCTCCGTCTCGACCCCGAGGCGGACCGCTTCGACCGGCGGCAGGTTCTCGAGCCGCTGCCCTGGCGCGAGCGGCCGCTGCACAAGTGGAACGGCAACCCGTTCAGAGTCGAGGGCGGCCACGACCGGGGCGAGGAGTGCGGCACGTTTTGGCTGCTGCCCTACTGGATGGCCCGCTGGTACGGGCTCCTGGTCGAGGGCGCCTGATCGCTCAAGCCGGATCAGGCCGGCTCCACCGCCACCCGCCGCTCGCCGCGCAGCTCGAGCGGCACGCGCAGCACGCCGTCCGCACCCGCCGCCACCGCGGCGCCGTTGACGCGATACCTGCGGCCCGCCGACACGGCGAACGGGCCGGTGCGAATCCGCAGCTCCACGCGACCTTGCCCGCGCAGGGCGAGCGTCAGCCCGGTGGCGTCGCAGCGTGAGCAGACGGCGTTGACCGGCCTCGCGGCGATGACCTCGACCGGGATCCGCTCCAGCACGGCGCTCTCGTCGGGCGCCAGGACGACCCGCGAGCGGGCGCCGGCGGCGTCCACCGTGGTCACGAAGTCGGCGTCCACGCCCGCGCCGAGCGGGTTGTAACGGTACACG
>JACPDV010000745.1 GCA_016183835.1 Armatimonadota bacterium | reverse complement strand
CTTCTCGTAGTAGCCCTGAAGCAGGGGCTGTCTGCGGTCGGTGCGGTGGGCCGGGTTCTCGAGCTCGGGATGCAGCCCGACGATGTACTGGGCGGAGCGCAGCTCGAGCGCCTCCACGTAGATCGTCTCGCCGCCGTGGATGTCATCCTTGGCGACCACCACCATCTGCCCGGTGTCCATCGGCACTTGCGGCGGAACGAGTAGGGCGGAAACGGGCGGCGGCGGCCGGCGGTTGAGCTGCGCGCGGGCGGAGAGGCTGCGCACCATCATCACGATCCCGACCAGCAGCAGCCCGAAGGCCACGAGAACGAAGACCGGTGCGCGGCGCCTGTCCCTCTGCCCGAATGCCATATCCTGCTCGCGTGGCCGGCTAGCTCCCGACGGTGACCACCATGATCTTACGAGCGTACAGCATTCGCTCCTTCCACATCAAGTTGAACACGGGGACGGGCACCGGATAGCTCCACCACACCTCCACGGTGACGTTGGTGTTGAAGGTGCGCTGAGCGGGGTCCATGGGCGAGATGCCGATGGCCACTTGGCCGGGCACGTCGGCGGGATCGCCGGTCCGGGAGAGGTTGGCCAGGATGCCCTGGCGGACCTCGTCGTTGGTGCCGTCCGTGGTCGCGCGCCGGCAGCCCTCGCGGGCGGCGGTCTCGCAACGGATGGAGGCCTGCAGGATGTTGCCGAAGCCGGTCACCCCCAGCAGCAGGATCACCAGGAAGCCTGCCACCACGCCGGTCTCGATCAGGGCCTGACCGCTTCGCCGCCTCAACATGGGTTGTTCTCCGGGGTCAGCGGATCAGCACGATGTGCTGGTCGCCGGACGGCTCGTGCGAAGTGAAGCTGACGTCCCACACGCTGGTGTCCGACGCGCCGGCGGTGTAAGTGATCTGCAGCGAGCCGCCCTCGAAGTCACGCTGGTCGACGATGATGATGCGGCCCTGCCCGTCGAACACGAGGTGCCCGCTGCCGTCGGTCTGGGGCACCACCACGGTTTGCGGGATGGCCTTGGTGTCGGAGGCGAAGGTGCCGTTGGTCGACAACGTGCCGGGCAGCGAAGTGTAGTACTTGTTCCCGTTGACATCCCGCACCACGTTGGACCCGGAAGCGCTGGCGGGCGCCGGGAAGAGCACGGGGTAGTCGCCCTGGCCGGTCGTCGCGTCGAAGCTGCTCATCGTGTAGGTCGACGACGCCGCACCGACGTCGGTGTCGAAGTTGGTGATCACGACGCTCTCAGCGGAGCTGGGCACCTCGCCGATGGGCAGCTTGGTGACGTCGGAGACCGAGAAGTTGATGGGCACGCGGCCGCTGCCGTAGATGGCCAGGGCGCCGGCGTTGGTCACCCCGTGGATGGCCGGGTTGAAGCGCACGCCCTGGGCCCGCGGTCGGCTGAGGCGCATGCCGTAGCCGTTCTCGCTGGAGCCCGTGAGGGTGTGCACCTGAACGTGGACCGGCAGCGCGTAGCCGCTGGTGTCGAACTGGAAGCCCTGCGGCGTGATCCACCGCAGGTCGGTGGCGATTTGCGCTTGCGCTGGGTCGGGGTTGGTGGGCGTGGTGGCGGGCACGGAGCCGGGGTCCTGGTCCTGGAACCAGAAGGGCGTGTTGAACGAAGGACCGTAGCGCGCGGTAGCGATCACCGTCCCTGTGTTGTCCAGCACGGTCCACTCGGTCTCGGTCGAACGCGCGGGGAATTGGGCGGGCGAGGTGTTGTCGTTGCCGTTGGGCGGGGTGGCGCGGATCTCGTCGATCCCGCCCTGGTCCGGCTCGCCGTCGCCGTTGGTGTCCACCTGTTGCGAGGGATTCTTGGTCACGTGGGTGCCGCGGTTGATGGTGTCGGGGTCGTAGATCTCCACCCGGATGTAGCTGGTGCCGGTGCTCTGCACGTAGTCCGTGGGGATGTCCATGTCGAAACGGTACCCGTCCGGGTTGTAGAGCTGGTTGGGGGTACCGTTGTCGAGCTTCTTGGTGGAGTACGGGTCGCCGAACGTGTACGGCGCATCCGGACCGAACTGAGCCAGGTTGGCGCGGTCGGGAAAGCCGATCTGCGCGCCGAAGTCGACATCGATGGGCACCGCACCGATCAGGGCGGCGGCGGCGTGCATGGTGGTGCCGGTGCGCCGGATGCCGATCACCGCCGCCAGGTACTGCGGCAGCTCACGGGTGATCTGGAGATAGTACCGGTCGGTGTCGGGCGGGTCCTTGGGGCCGTGGGTGATGTCGCTCCAGGAAATGTGATTGTAGCCGTAGGCGATGATCTCGGTCACGCCGTTCTGGCCGACGGTGTAGCCGTTGCGGCTGCAGATGTCGATGGCACGGCTGTGAGCCGCGGTGCTGCTGCGGGTGGCGGTCCACTCGGCCATGCCGCCCAGCGCCGCCGCGTCGCACACGTAGTGCGTCTCGGTGCGCACGCGGTGCGTCGAGCCGACGTCGATCACCAGCGCCCCGATGACCATCAAGATGCCCATCAGCAGGGCGAGCAGGATGATGGTCTGACCGCGTTGCCGTTGCCTGAGCCTGAACATGGCCGCTGTCCCCCGCTAGCCGCGCTAGCGTTCGATCCACTCTGTCTCGAAATGCTCTTCCCCGCGGGCCCAGAGCGTCTTGTTGTTGAAGAGCATGCCCAGGAACGGGACGGGGACCTTCTCCACGTACCGGATCTGGCACGCCGCCACCGTGCTGTCGCGCGACAGCACGACGTCGAAGCGGTCGGAGCTGTGGTCGAGGTTGGGGGTCAGCCGCCGGATGGCGGTCTGTACGTCGGCATCCTTGTAGCCCACCGCATACAGCCGCGCCGCTTCGCGGGCGGCCGTGTTCAGCCCCATCTGGTGGTTGTAGATCGACCCGATGGTGAAGACGCCGAACACCAGCAGCAGGAAGATGGGCAGCGCCACTGCCATCTCCAGCATCGTCGAACCCTGCCGCTTGCGGGCCCTCGCCACGGTCGTCTCCACCGTCCACACCGCCACCCGAGGCCGATTCACTTTACCTCATACCACACCCGCACGCACGCTCAACCCCGTCTTCCATGATTCCATACCACGAATCGGCCGCGCCGACCCGTGCCAGGTTGAACTTCCCCTTAACGGGCGGAGGCGGTGCCGGAGGTAATCGGCCGCGCGGGCCGAATCCTGAAGCATGAGCGACGCACCTTCTCACCAACGCCACCGCGAAGCCGCCGGCGAGGGCGGCGTCCGCTGCGCCGTGCTCACCATCAGTGACACCCGCACGCCCGAAACGGACCGTAGCGGCGCCTACCTGCGCGAGGCGCTCGCCGCCGCCGGGCACGTGGTCACCGCCTACCAGCTCGCCCGCGACGAGCCCGCTGAGATCCGGCCCCTGCTCGAGGGCCTCGTCGCCCGCGACGACGTGGACGCCGTGCTCGTCACCGGCGGCACCGGCATCGCGCGCCGCGATCGCACCTACGACGTGGTCGCCGCGCTCCTCGACAAGACCCTCCCGGGCTTCGGCGAGCTGTTCAGGGTGGTCTCGTTCGAGCAGGTCGGCGCCGCCGCGATGCTCTCCCGCGCGGTCGCCGGCGTGGCGGGCGACACGCTGCTCTTCAGCATGCCCGGCTCCGAGAATGCTGTCAGGACCGCGATGGAGCGGCTGATCCTCCCCGAGCTGGCGCACCTCGTCTGGGAGCTGCGGCGGTAGGGGCGGGGTCTCCCCGCCCGTCGGTGCGGTCTCGGTGCGAGTGCGGGCGCGGGCACCCCGCCCCTACTCGCCACCCGCGTCGGCCCGCGTCAGGCTCGACTGCACCGTGAGGCTCGACTCAATGGTGAAGGCGCCCTCCGCCGTCTGTCCCCGGCTGGTGGTCACCAGGCGGGCCGTCTGCACCTGCTCGGCGAGCCGGCCGGTCCGGGGCTGGAACCGGTAGCGGCCGACGATCTCCTGGTGCAGCCGCTCGAGGGTCATGGCCTGGTTCTGGTCCGGCCCCAGGCGGAGGGTGAAGGGCCGGTCGCCGAGGTCGGCGGCGGCATCGTACTCCACGCGCAGGCTGGGCGGCGCGACGCTGTCCTCCACCGCCGCGAGCTGGTAGCGCAGCTCGATGGGATAGGTGCCGGCGCCGCCCGGCGCGGGCTCCTCGCGCGGCTGCCGCCACGCCTGCCCCACCGCCACCGGCCGGGCCGGCAGCTCCGCCAGCGCCGGGCCGAAGGGCTGGGCCAGCGCCGCGGCCACGCCGAGCAGGTCGGTCTCGGCCAGCCGCTCGCACCAGGTCCGCTGCTCGCGCCGCTTGACACTCCCGTCGGGTGTCACCACCAGGAGGTAGGGGGCGAGGAGCAGCCGCGGGTCGACCGTGCCGAAGCCCTCGCCCGCGCCCGGCGGGAGGGCCGCTTCGAGGCTGGCGGGGAGCGTCCAGGCCTGCTCGCCGCGCTGCAGCCGGATGCCGTCGTCCAGCGCCTGCAGGTCGAGCGCCAGGGCCAGCTCGCCGTTCTCGCCCGGCCGGGTGAGCCGCAGCCGGCGGAGCCGCACCTCGAGGGTGGCCTGCCCGGTGGCGGGGTCGAGTTTGGTGACGCGGTAGAGCACGGCAGCGCCGAGCTGCAGATCCACGGGGAGGCGCCGCTCCTGCCCGTCGGCGGAGCGCAGCACCACCTCGCCGCTGGTGACCGTTTCGGTCTGGTGGAGCCACTGCGCGCCGGGGATGAACTGGTACCGGAGCAGCACGGTCTCGGCCGGCTCCGGCGGAGCGGCGAGGAGGGTGAGAAGGAGGAAGTGGGGGAGGTGGGGCATGATGGAAGGTGGCTATCTGCGCCGGTGGCGGACAAGAGGATAGCAGGTTTGCCGTTGGTGTGAAGCGGGCAGACGATCGCACGGCTGGCCGAACCGGGCGCAGCTCAGTTCCAGTTCGCCATGTCGTCCAGCAGCCCGCCCTTGTACGGGCAGGTGATGCGCAGCTCGCCGGTCTCCTTGTTCCACAGGACGGTGGCGTTGGCGGCGGTGGCAAGGGGGCCGAGGGGAT
>JACPDV010000124.1:14432-27443 GCA_016183835.1 Armatimonadota bacterium | reverse complement strand
TCCGCGTTCACCCCTCTGGTGGGCGCGTCGCTGCTCCACGTGGCGGCCGAGTACTGCCATCTCAACGCGGCGCGCGTGCTGGTGGAGGCGGGCGCCGACGTCGACGCGCGGGCAGCCGTCGATGACTGCGGGCTCAACGGCCACACGCCGATCTTCCACACGGTCAACTCTATCCTGAACCGCGGCGCGCCGATCATGGAGCTGTTGCTGGACGCCGGTGCACGCACCGACCTGCGGCTGCCGGGCATCACCTGGGGCAAGGGCTTCGAGTGGGAGACCACCTTCTTCGACGTGACCATCGTCTCCTATGCGCAACTGGGCTTGATGCCCATGGTCCATCGCAAGGAGCGCGACATCTACGACAACATTGTCCGGCTGCTCGGCGCCGCGGAGCGGCGTCTGCCGCCGCTAGTCAATGTGCCCAACAAGTACCTGCAGCCCAAGGCGGCTGCCTGAAGCAGGATCGGCCCTGCCGGTGGGGTACCCACTCGCCACCGGGGCCGCCCTTGCGAAACACCGCCGCGCTGCTCTGTCTGGCCGCTTGCGCCGCCGCCTTCGCGCAGGCCGGCTCGCCGCTGGCTCCCTTCGAGGCCGACGGCCATACGCTCCTGCTCTACCACCTGGACGAGGGCACCGGCGCCGCCGCCAAGGACTCGAGCAAGTACGGCTACGACGGCGAGCTGCAAGGCGCGGTGTGGGCCAAGGGCCGGTATGGCGGCGGGCTGCGCTTCGACGGCAAGAAGGCATGCGTCTTCCGCCAGATGACCGAGACCATCACCGGGCTGAGGCAGATCACCGTCGAGTGCTGGTTCAACCAGGACAACCCCGAGGGCCGGCAGTTCCTGCTCGGCAAGGACGTCACGTTTCACTACGACCTCAGTGAGGGCAGCGCCACCTCGCTCAGCATCTACAACGAGGGCGGCGGCAAGCCGAATGCCGAGGGCCGGCCACACCAGCACCTCGGTTTTGGCGGACTCAGCCTGCGGCTCCGTAAGTGGCACCACAACGCCGTCACTTACGACGGCCAGTGGATGAGCTTCTTCGTGGACGGCGTGCTGCGGCACCGGGTCGAGGCGGCGCGCGACTTCTCCCTCGGCGTCAACAGCCGCGGCCTGTGGCTGGGCTGCTACGTGGGCATGGACTTCTGGTTCAGCGGGCTGCTCGACGAGGTCCGCGTCTCCGACTGCGTTCGCTACGACCCGGAGCGCAAGCTCGCCGTGGGAGGGCAGGTGTTCGCCATGCCAGGCAAGACCCGGCCGGTCAAGGCCGTGCGCCAACCCGTCAAGACCGGCCTCGCCCGGCTCGACGTGACGCTGAGGAAGCGCTACGGCGGCGACGCGGCGGGCTGGGTCTACCTCCAGCCGCCGCGCGGCAAGGCCGCCATCGTCGGGCAGTACGCCCTGCACGACGCCGAGGCCAGGCTGAGCCTGGACGTTTCCGACGAGCTGGCCGGCGACGGCACCTACGTGCTGGGGCTGGAGCCGACCGAGCAGGCGGGCTACTTCGCCGTGACCCACGCGGCGCTGACCGCCGGAGGCAGGCTGCTCGCCGAGTGGACGGGCGAGGCGCTCTCGCGGCGCACCTTCGACCCGCCGGTGCTGGTGCGGTTGCGACCCGTCGGCCTCTCCTATGGGGAGCCGGCGCCGGTGGTGCTGTTCCCGGGCGGCGAGGCGCGGATGGGCGGCGAGTTGGAGGTCGTGACCGACAGCCCGGACGGTCTGCCGCTGCTCTCCGGCGACGGCTTCGCCGAGTACTGGGTCGATCTGCCGCAGGCCGCCGCCTGGCGGGTCTACCTGCGCTACACCAGCGCCGCGCTGCGGCCGTGCGACATCGTCATCGACGGCGACGATCTCCACCCGTACAACATGGCCGCGCACGACCGCACGGAGACCGGTGCCCCGCAGGACGCGTTGTGGCGCTACCAAGGCACCGCGGTCTTGTCGCGCGGTCTGCACTGGATTCGGATCCAGGACGTGCTGCCCGACATCGCGGGGCTGCGGCTCGATCCCGTGGCCGCCGCGCCGAGTTACAGCGTCCCGTGGGAGCGGTTCCCCGTGCCGGAGGGCAGCTTCCTGGCGCAGGCGCACGACTGGCGGGCCGAGCCGCTTCACGGCGCGCCCGCGGGGGCGTCGGCCACCAATCTGGCCAACGGGCTTCTGTTCACCACCTTCTTCCAGAGCGACAAGCCCGGCGACCTGGACGCCGGCGACGCGGTGCGGCTGCGGTTGGCCGGTAAGTGGGACCTGGAGCCCTTCGGGCGGCTGACGTTCCGGTTCGCGGGGAGCGGCTCGGGCCACGTGGCAGCGCTCCGGCTGGTGGACGCCAAGGGCGATGAGAAGCTGCTCTGGCAGGCCCGCGACACCGAGGCCGGGCCGCGCGACGTGAGCGTGCCGGTTTCGTTCGAGGGCAACGACGTGTTCGACCCCGGGCACGTGGTGGCGGTCTGCCTGGACCTGGACGAGGGGAATGTGAAGGCGGCGCGGGCGGGTGCCTTCGCCGGGTCGCTGGTGGGGCTGCGGTTCGAGCGCCGCGACGTGGTGGCGGAGCCGGAGGGCTATGCCGAGCTGCTCGTCAAAGCGCGGAAGGCGCTGGCGGCGTGGCTGAAGACTGCCGGACGGCGGCCGGCGCCGCTCGTTTCGCCAGGCTTCCGCCCGTGGACGAAGCCGGTGGTGCCCGAAGAGCATCCCCTTTTCGCCGCGGCCGACCCGAAGCCGGTGACCCGCGCGACGTTGGGCTACGGCTTCCACACCACCGGCGCGCGCGGCATCTCGACCGACACGCTGGACGACTTCCACCGCTTCTACGACTTCGGCGACATCTGCTGGCCGCACATCGGCATCTGCCCGCTGCGCAGCCAGTACCCGGACGAGGCGAAGTACCAGGCCGCGCTGCAGGACTTCGAGAAGCAGCTCCTCGCCGTGCGCGACCGCGGGCTGTACGTCTTCGATGTCTGGGGCTACGTGCCCTACGAGCAGGGCTTCCCGTGGACCGCCGCGCCGGAGCACAAGGCCATCCTGCTCAAGGTCTTCGGCGACCGCTTCCTCGGCTTCGACAACGGCGAGCAGGACGGGCGCTACATCGGCAGCTACGCCGACCGCGGCACGTTCACCGACCGTAGAGGCGGCTGGGAGGACTTCGTGGCCTGGGACAAGCACGTCTGCGCCGACGGCCAGGACTACATGAACGCCACCGGCTCGCTCAACTTCAGCCACTACTACGGCGAGCGCGGCGCCCGCATGTTGGGCCTCGAGACGGCGCAAGGGCTGCCCAGCGACACCCTCATGTTCGCCTTCCTCCGCGGCGCCGGGAAGCAGTACGGCCGGCTCACCTACCAGGCCACCAGCATCTGGAGCCGCTTCGGCTACAACATCTACAGCGGCCGCAAAACCGATGGCGGGCAGGGCTACGGCTTCGGCCCGCACAAAGGCTGCTCCCTCAGCCTGCACAAGCGGCTGTTCCTCAGCGGCTTCCTGAACGGGCACAGCATCTCAGGCTCCGAAACCAGCCAGTTCACCGCCGACCGGCTCGAAAACGGCGCGCCCGAGCTCAGCCCGCTCGGCCGGCAGCACCTCGACATCCTCGAGTGGACTCGCAAGCACCCCGACCGCGGCGTGCAGTACACCCCGGTGGCCTTCATGCTGGACTTCCACAACGGCTGGAACATGCCGCGCCACCTCTACCGCGGCGACAAGTACAAGATCTGGGGCAAGCTGCCGTACGAGAAGGGCGACTACCTGATCGACCACCTCTTCCGCCTGGTCTGGCCCGGCTACGAGGACGCCAGTTACCTGCGGAACGAGCGCGGGTTCCTCACCCCCACGCCCTACGGCGACCTGTTCGACGTGCTGACCAACCGCTGCCACCCCGACATCCTCAAGCAGTACACCAGCCTGATGCTGCTCGGCGACGTGGAGATCACGCCGGAAGTCGCTGCGAACCTGACCGCGTTCGTGGCGGGCGGCGGCGACCTGCTGCTCGATGCGCGCCACGCCGCTGCGCTTCCGGCGGCGGTGACCGGCGTGACCCTCGGCGCCGAAGCTCACGGCGTCACCTCGCACGTCCTCGCCACCGGCCGGAGCTTCGACGAGCAGCCCTACACCTACTCGGTGCTGACCGCCGCCGGCGCGAAGGCGCTGCTGGTGAACGAGCTGGGGCATCCGCTCCTCACCCTCGCCCCCCACGGCAAGGGCCGGGTGATCGTCTGCGCGGTGGATCACTGGATGACCGATGCGCTCAAGTACGAGGTGCCCGAGATCGTTAACATGGAGTCGCCGTACCGCCTCCTGCACGGTGTGCGGGCGGTGCTGGACGGCTACTTCGCCTCGTTCAGTCCGGTGGAGGTGAAGCCGGGTGGGCTGGGGATCCAGGTCAACTGCTTCGCCGGCGGGAAGCGGCTGCTCGTGGGGCTGTTCAACCAGGATCTGTTCGCCGCGTGGCAGGGCACGCTGCACCTGCGGCGGGGAGCGGTGGCCGGCGCCGCGGAGCTGTGGCACGGGCGGAAGCTGCCGGCGGCGGCGGAGATCCCGCTCAGCATCGCCGCGGGCGACGTGGCGATGGTCGAGCTGCGCCTGCGCTGAGCGCCACGATCATCCCCGGCGGCAAGGAGATCGGCCGGGAGGCGCAAAGCTCGGCCCTGCACCCGAGCCCGAGGAGAAGTGTGATGTCCCGCACCTGGATTGCCCTCGCCATGCTGGCGGCCGTCGTCGCCGCGCACGCGCTGGAGGTGTCAAGAACGTCGGCGCCCGCTGTGATCGTGGCGCGCGACGCCACGGCGGCCGAGCAGACCGCCGCCCGTGAGGTCTGCGACTACCTGGGCAAGGTCACGGGCACCCGGCTGAGCCCGGTCTCCGAGGCGAACGCCACCGCCACGCGCAACCGGATCTACGTCGGGCCGACCGCGGCGGCGGCCAAGCGCGGCATCGACGCCGCCAGGCTGGGGCCGGAGGAGTGGATCGTCCGCACCGCGGGGAGCGACCTCTACCTGATTGGCGGGCGGCCGCGGGGCACGATCTACGCCGCCTGCCACTTCCTGGAAGACGTGGTCGGCGTGCACTGGTGGACCCCGTGGGAGGAGAGCGTCCCCGCCAGGCCCACGCTGAAGCTGACCGCGGTCAGCCTGCGCGGCACGCCCGCCTTCCGCTACCGCGACATCTACATGATCTACGGCCACGACGGCGGCCGCTTCTCCGCCCGCAACCGCCTCAACCGCGAGGGCGACGCCGCCGTGGACAGCCAGTTCGGCGGCACGCTGGCCTACGGCCCGCCCTACCACGTACACACCTTCAACCTCTACTTCCCGCCGCAGGAGCACTACGCGCAGCACCCCGAGTGGTACTCGCTGATCGACGGCAAGCGGACCCCTGACGGCGCGCAGCTCTGCCTCACCAACCCGGACTTGCGCCAGGCCTTCCAGGCGAAGCTGCTGAGCTGGATCGAGACCTCGTGGGCCGCCGCGAAGGCCGCCAACCTGCCGCCGCCGCTGGTCTTCAGCATCTCGCAGAACGACTGCGCCGGCCCCTGCCAGTGCGACGCGTGCCAGACCATCACCAAGGCCGAGGGCAGTGAGGCGGGTCCACTGATCGACTTCGTCAACTTCATGGCCGACGCGGCGAAGGATAAGTACCCCGAGGTCTTCATCGACACCCTGGCCTACCAGTACACGCAGACCGCGCCGAAGACCATCAAGCCCCGCGACAACGTGATCATCCGGCTCTGCGACACCGAAGCCGACATGCTCAAGCCGATCACGGCGCCGGAGAACAAGGCGTTCCAGGACCACATCCTCTCCTGGGCGCGGATCGCCCGCAACCTGCGCATCTGGGACTACGCGGTGACCTACGGCAGCCCGCAGGGCATGCCGCTGCCCACGACCCACACCTTCGGCCCCGACTACCGGTTCTACGCCGCGCACCATGTCGAGGGCGTGTTCACCGAGCTGGAGTACGAGATCCTCGCCGACCTGCGGGACTTCAAGATCTGGTGCGTGATCAAGACGCTCGAGAACCCGAACGCCGACTACGACAGGCTCACCGACACCTTCATGAACGGCTACTACGGCGCAGCCGGCAAGCTCGTCAAGCAGTACCTGCGCGGCCTGGAGGCCGAGGCCGCCGCGCGGAAGAGCCGGAGCACCTGCTGGCAGGGCTCGCCGATGGCGCTGACCTACCTCAACCTGGGCTTCGTCACCCGTGCACAGAAGCTGTTCGACGACGCCGAGCAAGCCGTCCGGGCCGACCCGGTGCTCACCCGCCGCGCACGCTACGCCCGGCTCTCCCTGGATCGCGCCACCCTCGCCGCCTGGCCCAAGCTGCTCTCCGAATGGCAGAACCAGGCCCGCGACCCTGAGCGCTTCCCGCTCGACCGCGACGCCGTGGCCCAGCGTGCGCTGAACACTTGGAACGTGCAGATCGACACCCGCCTGCTGGAGGCCCAGCGCGAGCGGGAGCGGCTCGCCGCCGACGGGGAGATCGCGCGCTTCGCCCTGGTGCCGAGCAGACTCGGCGTGCCGGAGAAGTTCAGGGACTACCCCCGCGGCACCACCTACGACTACACCGCCATCATGACCCGTAACTGGAACAATGAGGTCAAGGTGGTCAAAGACCCGGAGGCCGAGAGCGGCATCACCAACCGCCTGGAGCTGACCGCGCCCGACATCAGCAAGCCCGAGCGCTACGTGCTGCCGATGCCGTGGGGGCTGTATGGCACCGCCGACAAGAAGTTCATCATCATCCAGTTGGACATCGACAACGCGTTCGACCCGGCCAAGCCCGACCAGAAGCTCGAGTTCTGGGCGCGGATCAAGTTCGAGGGGCCGCGCTTCCCGCACGCCAAGGCCGGCGACAAAGACGCGATCTGCGTGGAGCGCGTGGTGCTGGTCAAGCCGCGCTAGCCGGGGCGGCGCGCGCTGGTGACAGTCCGGCCGACCAGGATGACGCGACGCTGCCCGCCCGGCAGCGTCACCTCCAGCGCGGTGCCCTCACCGTCCGGCGGCAGCAGGCGGCACGTCACCTCCGGCCGCTGCTTCGCGGGGTAGGGCATCACCACGTAGGCCAGCTTCGCCGGCAGCCTGGCCCGGAGGGTGTAGACCACCGTGGGCACCTCGCGCTTGCCGTGCTCGGGCGGCGTCGCGCCGGGCGTCCGCCAACTCGCATGCCAGCGCTCGCCGGGGATGAACCCCTGCACCTCCGGCGCCGTCTCGCCCTTGGCGATGCGCACCTGCAGACCGTCCACCGGCGCCGCGGCGACGAGCACGTTCGACACCCCCGGATCCACCGACCGCGCCACGGAGCCCTCGACGTCGGCTTCGTCGTGGTTGAGGTGGAAGAGCGACTCGATGGTGTGCGCCCCCTCGCCTTCGACGGTGTCCACCACAACGAAGTAGTCGGGCTTGACGAAGACCACCTCGCGGCGGTGGGTCACCCTGATCGCCCAGCCGGGTCCGTAGCCGTCGGCGTAGACGCCGCAGGCGTAGTCCAGGTCGGGGCTCGTGTCCCACGCCAGGTCGGCCACCGGCGTCGAGGTGACGTAGGTCGCCGTCAGCCCGGCCCGGTGCTGGTCCTGGCCGTCGATGCGGAGGGTGTTGTGGCCGCGCGTGCTGAGCACGTAGCGGCGCCACGCCGAGGCGTCGTAGTCGTAGTACCCGGCGTCGCTGACGTGCTCGCGGCCGTAGCCGTAGACGATCAGGTTGAGCTTGTCCTCGTGCTGGTGGCCGAAGCCGTAGGGCCCGGCTTCGAGCAGGGCGTAGCGCTCGTCCGGCCCGCGCCAGCCGGAGCGCATCACCATCCATCCGGCGTAGGGGAAGAGCAGGCTGGTGATCGCCGGCGGAGTGCCGCCGCGGCCGCTGGCCCAGCGCAGCATCGGGTCGTCGGGCGCCACCTCGCAGGCACCGACGGCCAGGCTGTCGCGCACGGAGCGGCGGCTCCCGTCGTTGAGGTCGTGAGCCGCCGCGCATAGTCCGCCGGCAGCTCGACGCCGCTGCGCCGGGCGAGCCGAAAGACTTCCAGGAAGCAGGCCAGCGCCACGTACTGGTAGCCGGTGGACAGCTCGAACTGCGCGCCGTCCGGGTAGACCTGGTGGGCAAGCTGGGCGTACATCGTGTCGGCCGCCACCTGGCGCCACTCCGCGCTCTCGCGCAGCTCGGGCAGGACGCCCCCGCCCCGCGCCAGGCCCGAGCCCTCGATGGTCAGCCAGTTCCCGCTGGTGCGCCAGCGCTTGAGGTGGCGGGCGTGCTCCACCATGCTCTTGAGCATCACGCAGCAGGCCTCGGGCGTGAAGCTGGGCGAGTGGAGCAGGCCGTTGAACGCATCGGGCCAGGCGCCGAGCATCCGCAAGCCGGCCTCGATGGTCCGCCAGGTCGACGACTGGTTGCCCGACTCGTTCGGCGGCACGGGGCAGTCGGCGGTCCAGTCGAGGAGCTGAGCGACCACCTCCCGCGCGTGCTGCTCATCAGCCGTGACCGAGTAGGCGCGCATCAGCGTGGTCCACTGGTGCATGCGGTTCAGGCCGCACCAGGTCCACTCGCGCGTCCGGTCGGGGTCGTCCGCGGCGAAGGGCAGCAACGACCAGTCCAGGTCCAGACCCATGTCGTGGAGCTGTCCGTGCACCCGCAGCCAGCGGTGATCGAGCACGTCCTGGGCCGTCTCGGGAAACTCCAGGTCCTCACTGTCCAACACCACGCTGATCCGCGCGCCGGCGGCGGCGGGTGAGTAGAGCCGGAACTCCAGAGCGTCGTAGCCGCTCCAGTCGTGGATCAGGCCGGCGTCGTCCAGCTCCACCGTCCCGCCGGCGCCGGTCAGCCGCAGGTCAGACAGGTACAGCTCGGCGGCCGGTCTCGGCCCGGCCTCGTCCAGCGTGAAGGCGACGTAGCGGATGAAGTTCCAGCCGATCGGCTGGTGCACCGTGCGGAAGTCGCGCTTCGCCAGCCGGAACCGCTTCCAGCCCGGCCGGTCCACCGCCAGCGCGTGCGCGAAGCCGTGCCAACTCGTCAACGCCGCCAGCGGCGGATGCTCGTTGCGCGGCGGCGACGAGTGTCCGCCCGGATGCGGCCGGGCGCGGTAGTAGGCCAACAGCGCAACCTTGGCCACCGCGTAGTCGCCGGCAGCCACGGCCGCGGCGACCCGCTCCAGCCCCGGCCGGGCGAGGTCGAGCGCGGCGAAGAAGTCGGCATCGGTGAGCCGTGGTCCGTGCATTCCGTCCTGTCCCACCGGGCCCAGCTCCGGCTGCGCCGCGAGGCCGCTCAGAAGCAGAGCGGCCACCATCAGCGGCGGGCGCCCGCCGGTGCGACAGAGTCGCATGACAGGGTGGGCCATCGGCTACCCCGCCGCCGCCCGCAGCACGCGGTCGACGAGCCCGCCGGGCCGGCACGGCCCGCCGACATCCTCGCCCGCCAGCGCCGCCGGCAGCGACCACAGGATCATGTCCTGGTAGTAGTCGTTGCCGAACGTCCGCTCGCCCGTGTCCTGGTCCCCGCGGATGATGTTGGGCATGTCCCATGTGTAGCCCTTGGCGCAGATCAGGTTCTCCCACGCCTTGCGCGCCAGCTCCAGCCCGAACTCCCGCTGCCCACGGTACATGTAGGTCATCGCCAGCATCAGCAGCTCGGGCGGGAAGTAGCTGTAGGCGCCGTAGCCGCCGGGGTTGGCGACCGTGCCGTCGGCGTGCGCGTAGTTCACCGCGCCGTAGCGGGTCACGGCCACGTTGCAGCGCCGGATGGTCTGCAGCACGGTCTCGATCCGCGCCTCGGGCAGTGCGGTCGGCAGCCCGTGGTGCGCCAAGACCCACTCGCCGTCGAGCTGGTAACCGAAGACCAGGTCCGACCGCTGCCCGGTCTCCGGCTCCAGGTAGTTGAGGTAGTAGCCCCGCTCATCCCACAGCCGCTGCTCCATGGCGTCGCGCGCCGCGTTGAGCCACGTCTCACACTGCCGCTGGAACTCGGCGTCGCCGGTCTGCCGCGCCCAGCGCTCGGCGATGCGCAGCTCGGCGAGGTGCAACCCGCCGATGTGCGCGGTCATCCCCGCCCAGCCGGGCTCGGGCGCCTCGAACCACTCCGTGCCCTGATTGCCGTCGGGCATGGCGATGATCTTCTCGCCGATCGAGTACGACGGCGTGGTGCGCAGGGCGACCGTGTGCTCCAGGCTCCGCTTGAGCATCGGGTAGAGCTCTCTGGCAAGCCGGCCGTCGGGCGTGTCGCGGCAGAGCAGGAAGCGGTCGACGATGCCGGACAGGCTGATCCCATTCGAGGCGAACTGGTAGCCGCGGGTGGGTGAGGCGAAGTCGATGGGTGGCGTGTTGCCCGTGCAGCCGCCGAAGATCCAGGGCGGCGCGCCATCAGGGAGCTGGTAGCCCTGGTAGCCCCGGATCGTCGAGAGCTGCAACTCCGGGTAGAAGTACGTCAGCGGCAGGCTGCCGTAGAAGCTGCACGGGATGCACTCGATCTGCGGGCACCCGCGAGGGCACTCGTTGAGCCCGAACAGACCGTCCTCCTCGCGCACCCAGTCGGGCAGCGGAGCCGCCTTCCGTGCCCACAGCCCGTCCTCGGCGATCATGTACAGCACGTTGATCAGCGAGTCCCGCAGCCAGCCCGGCAGCGCCGTCTCGCCGTACACCACGGTCTGCCACGCCGCGACCCGGCGGAACAGCTCCTCGCGGCGGGCGGCCAGCGTGCTCAGGGCCTCCGCCGCGCCGGAGTAGTGGCGGGTGTACATGTGGGTGAAGAGGTTGGTCTGAGTGGCCTCGTTGGTGCCGCCCCCGCGCCAGGTCGGCGCGTGCCAGGCGAGGACGAAGGGGATCACCCGGCTCTCGCCCGGCGCGAGCGTGAAGTCCACTGCCACGGTGGCCCCGGCGTCCGACGGTTGCTCGGCGAGCAGCGACCGGCCCAGGTTCGCCCAGGCCTCGCGCCGGCAGCCGAGCCCGCCGCCGTGCCGAGCGTTCGGCGAATCCAGCGCCGCGAGGGCATACGAGGCCAGCTCCCCGCGCACCTCGACGCCGCGCCCCGGCCCGTCCAGAGCGCGCCGCTCGAAGAGCGCGCCGCCCGCTTCGCCCGGCGTGGGGCCGGGGAAGGTCATGGCCAACGTGCCTGTCCGCGCGACCGTGCCCGGGTTCCGGAGGTGGACCTCGAACACGGCGCCGGGGAGCATCGACGCCACCACATCGCCCGGCAGGAACGGCGACCACGCCCGCAGGCCCACCTCCACCGGTGCGGTCGTCTCGAACTCCAGGTCGGCGACCGGGTAGGGGCCCCAGTAGTGGATCTCGTTGGCGGCCTGCAGCGGGCTCGCCGGGCCGAACAGGCCGGCCGCCGCGGACGGCAGGCTGACCGCATCGTAAGTCCACGGCCCGTTGGGGTTCGCCTCGTCGCTCCAGTCGGCCGCCACGTCGTAGGTGCGGCCGGCGAGCTCGACGCGGAAGTCGAGGCCGATGTAGTCGCCGGTGCCCACCGAGGTGAGGACCAGCTCCCACACGTCGCCCGCCGCGGCGGTCTGGCGGAGGGCCGTCGCGCCGCCGCTGCCGGTGGAGAGGTCTAGCGGCGCCTCAGGCGTGGGCCCCCAGTCGAGCGCCCCGCCGGTCACCGCGACACCGTTGTGGCGCAGCTCCCAGCGCTGTGAGCGGCTCAGGTTGCGCGCCAGCCACAGCCCGCCCGCGACGTGCATCTCCCCCGCCACCGGCGCGACGAAGCGGAGCACCGCCGGGCTGTGGCAGGCCACCCGCCCCAGCGGCACGGCGAACGGGAAGTGCCCCACGCTGCGGAGCCAGGCGGGCAGCCGGTCGCCGGGCGCCCAGAGCCGTTGCCCCTCGCCCAGGTCGGGGTCCAGCGCCCAGTGGGTGAGCGAGCGCAGCCCCGGGTCGGACGCCTTGCCGGGCAGGCAGAGCACCCAGGTCCGGCCGGCGACGCTGAGGCCGAGGTAGGGCAGCCCGAGCGGTCCGCGGCGCGGGACGTGGGAGTTGAACAGGGTGCAGTAGCCCAGCCACCCGCTCGTCTCGAGGTCGAGACAGCCGGTGTCGACCCCGCCCACCGGCATCCCGTTGGTCGCCGGGTTGGCGGCGCGGTAGACCACCCCGGTCACCGGCGCGTCGTAGCCCTGCGCGCGGAACTCGTGCCACTCCCCGGTCGGCAGATCCACCGGGAACAGCCGTTCAGCCTCGGCGCCACTCATCGCCAGCCCTCCCCACACCGCCACGGCGACCGCCCACGCACGTTTCGACACGGCCGCGGCCCTCCTGTCGGGGCGCCCCGGCAGCCTCCGAGTGAAGTCCGGGCGGAGCCCACGCAATGGGCTCGACTTCGGCGGGCGCGGACGCGCACCTGCCGGGGAGGACGCCGGGGCCGGGCAGGCAATCCAGAGCCGAGGACGGACGCGGCGGAGGGTGACATGCACCGCGCGATGCTGCTGGCTGTGCCGCTCGGGGCGCTCCTCGGCGACCTGTCCCCCGGCGCGGGCGCGAACGGAGCAGCGGCGATGGTCGTGTCGTTGGACGGTGACTGGCTCCTGGCGACGGATCCCGCCAATGTCGGCCGTGAGGAGCGCTGGTTCAGCCGGCCCCTGCCGGACGCCCGGCCCAGTCGCGTGCCCTGGATTATCCAGGACGCCTTTCCCGGCTACCACGGCGTGGCCTGGTACCAGCGCGACTTCGCGGCAGCCGCCCATCCGCAGCCGGACGGCCGCTACCTGTTGCGCTTCCAGGCGGTCGACTACCTCGCCGAGGTGTGGCTCAACGACGTGCCGCTCGGCGGGCACGAGGGCGGCGAGACGCCCTTCGTGCTGGACGCCACCGCCGCCATCCGTCCGGACGCGCCCAACCGCCTGACCGTCCGCGTGCTGAACCCTACCAACGAGCCCATCGACGGCTACGTGCTCCGCGAGACGCCGGCCCGCAACAAGGTGGTGCCCTACTCCGCCGGCAGCTCGTACAACCACGGCGGGATCGTCGACTCGGTGGAGCTGCTCCTGGCGCCGGCCGTGCGCGTCGCCGACCTCTTCCTCCGGCCCGACCCGAGCACCGGCACGATCCGCG
>JACPDV010000124.1:0-14410 GCA_016183835.1 Armatimonadota bacterium | reverse complement strand
GGACCTCAACGACCCGTACCTGTACCGTGTCAGTGCCCGTCTGACAGACGATGCCGGCGTCGCACTGGACGAGACCTCGGCCCGCTGCGGATTCCGCGATTTCCGGTTTCAGAACGGCGCGTTCAGGCTCAACGGCCGGCGGCTGTTGCTGAAGTGCTCCCACACGGGCAACCACTGCCCCGTCGGCCTGCAGCTTCCGCCCGATCCGGACATGCTCCGCAAAGACCTGCTCAACGTGAAGGTGATGGGCTTCAACGCCATCCGCTTCATCGCCGGCCTGGCCACGCGCCAACAGCTCGATCTCTGCGACGAGCTGGGGCTGCTGGTCTACGAGGAGCACTACGGGAGCTGGTGCCTCGCGGACTCGCCGCACATGGCCGAGCGCTACGACCGGTCGCTGACGGAGATGCTGCGGCGCGACCGCAACCACCCCAGCGTGGCCATCTGGGGGCTGCTCAACGAGACCTCCGACGGCCCGGTCTTCCGGCACGCGGTGGCTTGCCTGCCGTTGGTGCGCACGCTCGACGACACGCGGCTGGTGTTCCTCAACAGTGGGCGCTTCGACAGCCAGGTCGGCAGCTCGCTCACCGGGCTGAGCCTCTGGCGCACCGACGCCGGCCCCGACCCGAACGTGACCCACAACGGCACCGACCGCGCCCTCACCGGGCTGGGCATCACCTGGCAGCCGGGTCAGCTCGCCCTGCATCCCGGGTCGAAGGGCGAGTACAGCGTGGTCCGCTGGACCGCCCCGGCAGCCGGCGAGGTGGCGGTCTCGGCCGTCTTCACCAGCATCGCCGAGCACGCCACCACCGACGTGCACGTGCTGCACCAGGGCAAGGCGGCGTTCGACGGCTTCGTCAACGTCGAGGGGCAGGGTGGCCGGGCCGCGTTCGAGGGCAAGCTGACGGTCCGGGCGGGCGACACGGTGGACTGCGCCGTGGGCTGGGGCAACGCCAACTACGGCGGCGACACCACCGCCCTGGCTCTGACGCTGCAAGCGGCCGAGGGCCGCTTCAACGCCGCGGAGAGCTTCGGGCTGGGCGCGCAGCCGAACGGTCCGTGGAGCTACGGCGTCCTGTCGCCGGGAGCCAAACCCGACAGCGCCACCTTCACCCCGTACCCCGTCGGCACCACGATCGGCGACGAGACCGGCATCGGCAGCCTGAGCAACCCCGGCTCGGGCGTGTGGGAGGACTTGCTCGACGACCAGCACCCCTACCAGCGCGTGCCGCACACGGCCTCGGTGATCCACTTCCTGCGGAGCGTCAGCTCGGCGCGCAAGCCGGTCTTCATCTCGGAATACGGCGTGGGCAGCGCGGTGGACCTGTGCCGCGTGACACGCTGGTACGAGCAGCTCGGCAAGACGGAGGTGGAGGACGCCCGCTTCTATAGCGACAAGCTCGACCGCTTCCTCGCCGACTGGGGGCGCTGGAAGATGGAGGAGTGCTTCGCCCGGCCGGAGGAGTTCTTCCTGGCCAGCCAGCGCAGCATGGCCGCCGACCGGCTCTACGGGCTCAACGCGATCCGCGCCAACCCGAGCGTGGTGGCCCACAGCCTCACCGGCACGGTGGACCAGGGGATGAGCGGCGAGGGGCTGTTCACGACCTTCCGCGAGCTGAAGCCGGGCACCACCGATGCGCTCTTAGAGGCCTGGGCGCCGCTGCGGCTAGGCCTCTTCGCCGAGCCGGTGCAGGTGTACCGGGGCGGCACGGTGCGCCTGGAGGCGGTGCTGGCGAACGAAGACGCGCTGGCGCCCGGCGACTACCCGGTCCGGATCGTGGTGGCCGGCCCGGGCACGACGCGGCTCATGGACCGGGCAGTGACCCTCACGGTGCCGGCGCCGAAGGAGGGTCGGGAGCCGCCCTTCGCGCTGCCGTTCCTGGCCGAGGACCTGGCGGTGGACGGACCGGCGGGCGAGTACCGCTTCCTGGCGACCTTCGAGCGGGGCGGCGCGGCCACCGGCGGGGAAGCCCGCTTCTTCGTCGCCGACGCCGCCGCGATGCCGCCGGTGGAGACGGAGGTGGCCCTGTGGGGCGAGGACCCCGGTCTCGCCCAGTGGCTCGGCCAGCATGGGATCCGCACCCATCCGCTCAGTGCCGCCACGGCGGGCCGCGAGGTGATCCTGGTGGGCCGCCAGGGCGGGCCGGACGCGGCGGCCTGGAGCGGGCTGGCGGAGCGCATCGCGCGCGGCTCGACGGCGGTGTTCCTCTCGCCCGAGGCCTTCCGGCGCGGCGAAGACCCGGTCGACGGGCTCCCGCTCGCCCACAGGGGCTCCCTCGTGGCATTGATGGGCTGGCTCTATCACAAGGACGAGTGGGCCAAGGCTCACCCCATCTTCGACGGTCTGCCGGCGGGCGGGCTGATGGATCACCTCTACTACCGCGAGCTGATCCCCGATCTCGTGTTCAGCGGCCAGGATCCGCCGGCCGAGGCGGTGGCCGGCGCCTGCAACGCGTCGTTCGATTACTCCTCGGGACTGCTGACCGCGGTCTACCCGCTGGGCGCCGGGCGGGTCATCCTGAACACATTGCTGATCCGCGAGAACCTGGGCCCGAACCCGGTGGCGGAGCGGCTGCTGCGCAACCTGCTGCGCTACGCCGCCCGCGACGCGGGCCGGCCGCCGGCCGAGCTGGCCCGGCGGTAGCCGGCTTGACTGGAGGGAGTGCCGTGATGCAGAACGCTCGATGGTGGCTGGCGGGCAGCCTCCTCTTGGCCCTTGCGTCCGCCTGCGCGGCCGAGACCCGCGAGGAGGGTGTCATCCCGCCCGGCGGCATGGCGCCGGAGAACGGCTTCTGCTACACGGTCAGCATCCAGACGCCCTCGCCGCCCGACTCCAACGCCGGTGCTCAAGCCTCCTACCTGCGCCTGTTCGAGGACGCCGTCGAGCTGGGCCCGCCCCACTGCACGCACCAGACCATCCGCGACGACGGCGGCGGTGTCTTCTCGCACTGGTGGGGCGCCGCGCTGGCGGAGTACAAGGGCACGGCCACGCTCTACTTCTCCACCTCCGACAACAGCGACCCGCGCACCAACGGGCGGACCTACCGCTGGGTCGTGATCAGGGACGACGCCGGGAAGCCCATTCCCGCGCAGGTGGGCACCCCGCCGGCGGAGCCATGCCGCCTGGCCGCCGTGCCCGGCCAGGCGCTCGTCCGCGACCGGCACACCACGCTGCTGGCCGACTTCGACGCTACGGACAGCAACGACGCCGGCTACGCCCGGGTCGAGCGCCGCGAGGTCGGCGTCGGCAACCAGCCCGACGCGCCGGGGCGGTTCGGCAACGGTGTCGCCGTGGAGGGCACCGCCGGCACCGTCATGTACCCGGGGCTGGACAACTACAACCCGCGCACCGGCAACGTGGAGTTCTGGGCGCAGTCCCGCGCCGCCGAGCCCATCTGGAACGATGGCAAGGAGCACTGGCTGTTGGTGCTCTACCCCGAGCGCGCGGGCACGTCCGCACGCTACGGCACGGCGCCCTACTTCGTCGCCCTGCGCAAGACCACCGGCAACCAGCTCGACTTCCGTCTCGTCAACCAGTCCATGCCGCCCTACGCCGCAGCCGTGTCGCTGCGCGAGGGCAAGGGGTGGTCGGTGCGCCTGCCCACCGAGCGGCTGGCGCCCGCGGAGTGGCATCACCTGCTGCTCTCGTGGGACCTGCGGGGGCAGGGGCGGATGTGGCTGATGGTCGACGGTGAGGGCGCGCGGACCCGGTTCAAGCTGCCGGCCACGGCGCCGGCGCCCAACCCCGGCGGCTTCGTCCTGTTGGGCGGGCTGTGGGGTCTGCCGGGCGACGGCGTGGAGACCTCCGACTGCAACCTGGACGACCTCCGGATCCAGGACACGACGGTGGAGGCCCGTCTGGAGGGCGCGGCGGCCGCGCATGGCGCCGCCGTCGACGAGGCCCGCCTGATGCTCGAGGAGGATCTGGCACGGGCGATGCTGGACCGGCTCATCGCCCTGCAGTTCCACGGCGGCTGGGGCGCGGGGTACCACTGGCCGACCTACACGCCGACCGGCTGGAGCTTCATCGGGCGCGGCGTCGACATGTGGTTCAGCCACTCGGCCTTCGCCGGGCAGGCGCTGCTCCGCGGCTGGATGCTGTGGGGCGACGACCGCTACCTCGACGCCGCGATCGAGGCGGCGGACATGTTCTGCCGCACGCAGATGCCGAATGGGAGCTGGGCCTATCACTACACCTACAGCCGGGGGCAGTTCGAGCCGTGGGGCGAGTCGGCCTACATTGCCCAGGCGATGCAGAGCAACCAGATCCGGTTCCTCAGCCTGATGTCTCGGCTGCTCGGCTACGAGCGCTACGGCCAGGCGATCCGCAAGAGTGGCGACTGGATGGCCTCGATTCAGTTCCCCAGCGGGGCCTGGGGCTGGGAGGCCTACCCCTTCACCCAGCAGGGCCCGTACGGGCATCCGGCGCTGAACGACTCCGTCACCCCGCAGGCGATGAGCGACCTGTTCGTGATCTGGTGCGCCACGGCCGACCGCAAGTACCTGGATCCGGTGCTCCGTGGCGCGCAGTGGATCATCGACTGCCAGGCCGGCGCGCCCACCTTCGGCTGGGCCGACCAGTACGACACCGAGAACCACTTCATCTGGATGCGCAACTTCGAGCCGCCCGCCGTGTCGATGCAGGCCATCAACGCCGCCACCTCAGGGCTGTGCCTCGCCTACGACCTGACCGGTGACGCCAAGTACCTGGCTCCGCTGAACCGCGTGCTCGCTTGGCTCGACGCCGTCCCCGCCGACCAGCGCGGCTGGCTGTGGTACGACCCGGAGAAGAGCGTGCCGGTGGTCGCCTACTACAACGAGATGCTCCCCGTCACCGACCCGAAGGCCATCCGCGAGATGATCCCGCGCCTCGACGCGCACTACGGCACCAAGTTCCCCTGGCAGGCCGACCGCATCCGCCGCGAGCTGAAGCTGCGTGAGCGCGGCCCGGTCTATCCCGACGCCCGTGGCTGGCGGGCACGGGCGGACTTCGGCGACGCTCCCGCTCTGAGCAATGCCGTGGCGGCGTTCGGCGCCGACTACGCCAAGGCCGCGCGCGAGCAACTGGCCGCCTGGGCCGCGGGCAAACCGCTCGGGGGGATCCGGGGCGGCGGGCCGGAGTACGGCCACACCTTCGAGATCGGCAACGCCGTGAGCTACTGCGAGACGTTGCTCAGCGACCTTGAAATGGCGCGGGTGGCCCTGGGCGACCTGCCGCCCGATCGGGTGCCGCGCTACGCCCGCGGCGGCGCCTCGGACTGGGTCTACATGGAGCCGCAGCGCGACTTCTACGCCACGCCGCTGTCTCAGCCGGCGCCGTAGCTCGCGCTCACGCCGCAGCTACCCGGCCTCCTCGAGGTGCACCAGATACGCCTCCACCATGAGCAGGTTCTTCTCGCCGGACCGCCGGATCACGTCGAGCAGCCGCGACATCTTCAGGACTTCCTCCAACTGCTCGTCGATGTACCACTGCAGGAAGCCCTGCGCCAGGTAGTCCTGCTGCGCCACCGCCAGGTTCATCAGGGCGGTGATCTGCCCGGTGACGTCGGTTTCCCATTTCAGCGCGGCCTGCGCGGCCGCCTCGGCGTTGGCAAACGTCGGCTGCGGGGCCTCGATGGCGGGAATGCGCAGCTCGCCCTGGGTGTCCAGGAGGTATTGCACGAACTTCAGGGCGTGTGCCTTCTCCTCGTCCGCCTGCTCGAGGAAGAGCTTCGAGAGCAGCGTCAGGTGACGTTGGTTGAAGTGGGCGGCGATGCTCAGGTACTGCATCTGGGCGCCGAATTCGCGGCCGATCTGCGCGTTGATGGCGCCGGCGAGCTCAGGGCTGATCAACATCGGGGTCTCCTGGTCGGGCCGCTGCCGGCGCCGCCCATCCGAAGTCTGGTGTCTCCGGACCGCAATGTCAGTGGCGAGCCGTGGCGTCGCGTCGATTCGCGTCCATTCTCACCGCGCGATGTCGATGGTGGCCGACCGGGCCTTGCCCGACGCCAGCTCGGTCACCCGCACCGTCCACCGCCCCGGCAGGTCATTGCGCGCCAGGTCGAGCGTGAAGCTCACGCGGCCATCCGTCGCCGTGCGGAAGCCGCTCGGCTCCGCCGGCCGGCCCTGCGGGTCGAGCACGTCCGTCCGCACCGGGACCACCGCGGCCACGGGCTTGCCCTGGTCGTCCACCACGGCCACGCCGACCGCGACGGACTTGCCGAGCTGCGCTCTTGCCGGCACGGTGAGCTTCACGCCCGCGATCGGCGCCGGGGTGATCAGCAGCAGCCGGCCGCCGCCCGGGCCGAAGGTCGTGGCGATGCGGAGTGCCCCGCCGCTGCTGCGCGCCGGCACGGCATGGTGCTCCACCAGGTCGTAGGCCCAGCCCCGCGGCCGGCGGATCGTGATCGTCGCCTGGTTGGGCAGCCCCTGCTCCATCACCAGGCCGTGGTGGCCGACGTAATCGCCGAACGTGCGCTTGTCGTTGACCGCGAACAGGTAGTCGGCGTTGCCGTACTGCCGGAAGCGCACCACCACGTCCGGGTTGTCCGACTCGCCGTAGCGCGTGTAGAAGGCGTCCAGCTCGCTCCGGAGCTGCGCCGCCAGCGCCTGCAGGGCGGCCTTGTCGTCCCGCGCCTGCTTGGTCCGCTTGTAGCTCGGCAGCACGATGTCCGGCGTGATGGCGGGCGTCAGGTACTCGTCGGCGACGACGATCCCGCCGCGCCGCTGGAAGTCGGCCACCTGGCGCGCGACGCTCTCGGTCAGCACGTCGCAGAAGGGCATCACCAGCACGCGGAAGCCGGCCAGGCCGTCGCGTTGGATGGTCTCGTCGTAGAGGATCCGCGGCTGGAGCTGCGCCCACTGGAGCACCAGGTGCAGGTCGGCCTCCCAGCCCTGGCTCCAGCCGCTGGTGCCGCGGCCGGCGAACATCTGGGATGCGAAGCTCTCTAGGAGGCCGACGTCGCTGCGCCGGTCGGGCACCTGGAGCAGCGTCGGGCCGAGCGGCTGGATCACGGTGTGCGTCAGCTCGGCGAGCACCTTCTGCGTCTGCGCGTTGGTGAAGCGGTAGCCCTTGGTGGAGCCGGTGTCCACCAGCGACTGCCAGCCGTGGTACATGATCCCGCGGATTGGCCGCGAGAGCTTGCACCAAAACGCCTCGCGCAGATGGTCCGGCGCGATGGTGATGAACTCGGCGTCGGGCTTTTCCTTCTCCCACGCCGCGCGCTTCGACTCGTCTTCCGGCAGCTTGGGAGCCGTGCCGGAGCGGTACCAGATGACCTGCATCATCTTCATCACCTGCTGCCCCGGCCGACCGCCGGCCATGGCGAACAGCTCGTCGGTGGCCTGCCCGATCTTCAGCGGGTCGGGGTACGAGTAGGTCCACTGCGAGATCACGTCCACGCCGCCACCGCTGCCCCACACGCCGGGCACGCGCACCGCCGGATCGAAGAAGGTCCACAGGTCGGTCCGCCCGGTGGACTTCAGGCCGCGATGCACCTGGGTGTGCAGCGGGTTCCACCCGTCGCCGTCCTTCCAGAACCAGCGGTAGAAGCGGAGCAGCGGATGGTCGTCGGGTACCACCTGCCGGGTGGGGAAGCCCGGCAGGCTGGTGTAGCGGACGCCGTAGCGGCCGGTCACCTCCGCGGGGACGCTCTGACCGGTGGCGGCGCGGCAGGCTTCCAGGTCGTGTGGGTGGAAGCAGAGGTCGCTGCTGTCGCGCACCTCGGAGTGGATCAGCGAGGCCTGCAGCGCCGGGAACCGCCCGAAGGTCTGCGCCACCGACGCGCCCACGTTGTAGGCGAACTGCTGCACCTCGGGGAAGCTGGCGCAGACGTTGTCGGTGCCGCGCGGGTTGCCCGCCCTGTCCACCCGGCCGAACTGGGCCTTGAGCTTCTCGTTGCCCATCACCCAGGAGCCGGGATAGACGTAGACCGCGGCGCCCATCTTGTTGGCCAGGTACTCGTTGAGCATCCGGGCGCGCTCGGGGACGGCGCCCGGGTCCACCGACTCCGTGGGCTTGCCGGCCGCCCAGATGCGGGCGTAGTCCTGCAGCCACACCAGGTCGTGGGTGAAACCGAGCTCCTTGAGGCGGGGCAGATCGCCGCCGCCCCACATCACCACCGGCATCCGGCCGGGCAGCGGGCGCGGCACGATCACCACCGGGAAGCTCGCCTCGCCCCGATACTCGCGGCCCTCGGAATGGGCCGAGACGGCAGCCTTCAGCGGGTAGCTGTCGGGGCGCAAGGCGCTGTCGAGCGGCACCGGCACCGGCAGCTCCTGGTTGGGCTGCAGGTCCGGCAGGGGAGTGGTTCGCGCGGCCCCGCCAAACTCGACGCGCAGCGAGCCCCCGGTCAGCGCGCGACCGGTGTCGTTGCTCACGGTCAGCGCGACGGCGGCGCCCTTCTCCAGGCGATAGAAGGCGGTGCGCCCGGCGCCGGCGCTCACTCCCAGGTTGCCGGTGAAGGTCGGCACGATCCCGTTGCTGAGTCGCACCTGGGCCAGGTAGCCGGGGAAGCCGCTGTGGGTGCTGCCATACCGGTCGCCGAGCACCAGATCGTAGCGGCCCGGCGTGACGGCGCCCCGCCCCGCCTGAACCGTCTTGCCGGCAGACTGGCCGTTGACGTAGAACCGGCCGATGCCGGCGCCGTCATAGGTGAAGGCGACGTGGATCCACTCGCCCACGGCCACGGCGAAGTCGGTGGAGGTGTAGGTCGCCGAGTCGGTGCCGTAGCCGAGGTGCGCCTGGAGCCGTTTGCGGCCGGCCCCGGTCTGCGTCAGGCAGAGGCCGTAGTCCCAGTTCGCCTCGGGGATGTCCTTGGCGTAGTTGTAGTACTTCTTGTCGACCAGGAAGACATTGGCCGCGGCCTCCAACTCCGGCTTGCCCCTCAACCAGAGCTCGAGGGTGAAGGCGCCGGCTGGGCTGAGCGACGGGTCGTTCGGCACGGCAGCGCCCTGCGGTTTGTCGTTCTCGGTGCCGGCGGGGAAGGACTCCAGGCTCCCGCCGAGCGGCCCCTCCGCCAGGTAGCGCGCCTCGCCGCGGAGCTTCAGGTCGTGCCCGTGGCCGGAGGCGTCCCTGCCCTCCTGCCCGGGCTGGAACTGCCACAGGCCGATCACGTTGGCTCCGGTGGCATCGGCGCCGGCGTACAGGCTGCGCCACGGCGCGTCGTCGGCCGCAGCGGCGCATGCCAGGGCCAAGGTCCAGAGCCCAGCCGCGGCGCCACAGGCGGTGCGCCGTAGGGGCGACCCTTGTGGTCGCCCGGCCGGCGCCCCCACCCGCCGCGCGACGCCCGGACGGGCGACCACAAGGGTCGCCCCTCCACCGGACTCCGCCGGCCGCGGACCCACGGACTCGCGGCATACGCTGGAGGTCGTCATTTGAGCACCTCGATCCGCACCGGCTTCCAGATCCCCCCGGCGTAGGCGCTGTCGTAGACCCGGACGGTGAGCTGGTTGGGTTGCCCCCAGCGCGCCTCCTGGGTGATGTCCAGCGCGAACGGCTTGTCCCAGCCGTCCGGGCCGACGTCGTGCTGGCCGACGTAGACGCCGTTGAGCCACACCCAGGCGCACTCGTCGACCCCGTCGAAGTGGAACTCCACCGCGGTCAGGTCGGGTTTGGCCGGCCGGTCGAAGGAGGTGCGGTACCACGCCGTGCCGTCGTAGGCCTGCCCCTGCTTCTCCCACGCCTGCTCGGTCTCGATGGGCAGCCACTGGGAGTCGTCCAGTTCCGTCGCGAACCACTTGCTCAGGTGACCGTCGGCGAGCGGGTCGGTGTGGAGGCGCCACCCGGCCTTGGCCAGGGGGATGGTCTGGACCACCTTCACCTCGTGGTCCCAGTCCTTCCGGTCGCGGAGGAGCACGGTGTCGCGGTGGTAGGGCCAGAGCGCCCGCGCGGCCACGTCCCGGACGGCGGCGGAGGCGTCGGAGCGCGCCTGGTCGAGCAGCTTGTGCGCTGCCTCATCGCGCGGCTCGAGCGCCAGCAGCAGATTCACGGCGGTCAGACGGACCGTGATCTCCGGGTCCTTGAGCGTCTGCTCGAGGTAGGGCAGGCACTGCGGGGTGAGCGGCTCGCAGGCGGCGGAGAGCGCGGTCCGGCGGACGAGGAAGTCGGCGTTGCCGAGCGCCGCCACCAGCGCCGCCCGGGCCGGCTGGCCCAGCCCCGCCAGGAGCCGGGCCGCCGTCCGGCGCACCACCAGGTTCTCATCGCCGAGCGCGGCGGCGATGGGGGCGATGGGCGCGGGGCGCTTGGCGGCGAGCTCGATCAGCGCCGCCCGCCGCTCCGCCGGGGACGGCGCGCCGCCGACCGCAGGCACGAGCGCCGCGACGAGCGCCAGCCACGTGAGAAGCCGAGGGCCTGTTCTCTTCATGTCTGCTCCTGGTCGTCCGTCAAGGTGTCCCGAGCCATCCCCAACCCGACCACGGCGAACAGCCCGCACCCGGCCTGCGGCGCTTTGGAGGTGACAACCTTCTGCCCGCTTGGCGTAGCTCCTGCCACGGCCGGCGCCAAACGCGCCTGACGACGGCTCTGCCAAGCCGACGCACCCGCCGGTCACGGCCCGGCGCCGCGCGCTCCACCGAACACCAGCGTCAGCGTGCCCGGCAGGCTGAACTGCACCGTCAGGAGGTGGCTGGCCGGGTCGAACGTCGCCTGGCCGCCGCGGCAGCTCTCGAAGCTGTTCGTCAGCCCCACCAGCTCCGCCTCGCCGGTCAGCGATGGGTCGAACGTGAAGTCGAAGCTGCGGTCGGTCCAGGAGTCGACTTCCGCACCCGGCGGCTCGTTGCGCACGGAGCGGGTGAAGTCGACGACGAAGAGGTGTTTGCCGGAGACTTGGTCGCGGCCCGCGTACATCGGGTTGACGGCGTGCTCCGCGTCGGCCCGGCACCAGCGCCGGACGTGCGCGCGGTCCGCCTCTGCTTCCAGCAGTTGCATGGCGTCGCGCAGGAACGGTCCATCGGCCGCCGGCGTGCGGTAGAGCACGACGCGGCCGCGGCCCACGGCCGCCTCCGCCCGCGCCGCCGGGTCGTCGCCGAGCGCTTCGAGCGCCCCGGGCGAGAGCAGCCCGGCCAGCCCGGGCGTGGCGCGCAGCGAGCGGTCGGGCTCGATGGTGTAGGCCAGGCACCCCGCGCCGAAGCCCACCACGGTCCCGCCCCGGCGCACCCAGTCCGTGATGGCCGTCACCGCCCGGCGGGTCGTCACCGTCACCGCGCTGTTCGGGATCACCAGCAGCGTCCGTCCGTCCAGGCCGCCGTCTTCGATCATCACATCGTCCACCACGTCCGGCGGGCCGAGCGCCCGGCCCCACGACGGGTAGCCCTGCTCCGGGTACCAGAGCGTGTTCGTGCCGTCGTACAGCCGCACGCAGTCGCCGTTGGAGCGGTCCGGGCGGTACCACGAGGTGAGGTAGGAGTGGAACAGCACGGCGTCGCTCTTGACGTGCGCGGTGCGGTAGCGCAAGACCAACGGCGCGAGGCCGACCCAGGTCGGGCCGAACCAGTGCTTGGGGTCGTAGAGCTCGCCGATCTGTGCGAGATGGGCCGCGTCGGCGCCGCAGGCGAGCACGTTGAGGGCCATGTCGTACTGGTGGAAGCGGTGCAGGTAGGGCGGGCCGACATGCTCGAGCATCAGGTCCACCCCGTATTGCGAGCACGCCGCGCGGCTGTAGCGGCAACTGAAGAGCGTCTGGCTGTCGGTGTCGCTGAAGAACGCCGGCTTCGTCTGGCCGAGGAGCTTGACGATGGGGCCGATGTTGCCCAGCGCGATGCCCTGGCTCAGGCCGATCTTCGGCCCGCCCATCATCACGGCGAGCGGCTTGCCGGTCTCGGCGCGCGCCGCCGCCAGGCTGCGGCGGGTCACCTCTTCGAGCCACCCGTTGTACCAGTGCATGAAGTCCGACCAGGCGGTGCGCGTGTCGATCCCGGCGGGGCCGGCCTGCGGGCCCTGTGGCGGCACGATCGCCTCCCAGCTCGCGAGCGGTTGCCGCCACGCCTTCGCGACCGCCGGCAGCTCGTTCCGGTAACGCTGCTGGAGCCACGCGCGGAGGTTGGCCTTCGCGGGACGGCTGAAGACCGCGTACTGCCCGGTCGTGGAGGCCGAGTAGTGCACCTCGCCGTACATGCTGATGGGCGACGAGAGCATGAACGAGCTGACGTACGGCGCGTCCCGGCGGGCACGCACTCGGTCGCCGATGGACCGGCAGAAGCGGTCTACCACCGCCGGTGAGAACACGGCGCTCTCCACCCCCTCGCCGGTGCGGCGGCCCTGCGCGTCCTGGTCCATGTCCGCCGCGGTGAGGTCGAGGTCGGCGAAGGCCTCCGGGCCGGGCCGGCCCGGGCAGTCGTTGGAGGCCAGGCCCTGCAGGAAGGCCAGCCCTTGCTGGAGGCTGCTCTCGCCGTTCGAACCGAAGCCCAACCCCAGCTCGCGGGCGCGCGCCAGGCCCTCCGGCGTCAGCGGCGGGAAGCCCCACATGCCGAGTCGTGGGAGGCCCCGCACCGGCGGGAGCGCTCGGATCCGGGCGTCCAGCGGCCCGGCGGAGAACGCCGCGCCCTTGCCATGTGCGTTGCGGGCGACGAGATCGTCCACCCAGAGTTTGCACGGCCCGAGTTCGCCCGCGCCGTCGATCTGGAAGGCGTGGAACGACGGCACCCGCAGCGGCGTGCCGGGATTGGCCGCCTGGAAGCGTGACAAGGGGAGCACCACCTCGTGCCAGGCCGTGTCCCTGAGCGAGACGGGCACGCCGTAGAAGGCCGGCACGTGCTGGTCGTTCCAGGCCTGGATGTCGATCTTGACCTCCTTGGCCTGCCCGTCGCCGCGCATCCAAAACGCCAGCTCGTCCACGCCGGCCGCGGCCCACTGGTCGCGCACCGCGGCCAGCGGGATGTACGCCCCGGCCCAGCCCTGGCCGGGATGGAACGAGACCTCGAGACACCCCCTCCCGGCGTGCGCCTCCGCGGACGGCGCAACGGAGATGAGCGGCGTGTCAGGCGACTTCCCGCTGTACTTCACGGCGTCGTTGGTCACCCACCCGGCGATGCCGTGCTCGAAGTCCGACAGCACGAAGGTCTGGCCCGCCGGCCCCAGCACCGCCGGCGCCGCCCACAGCCACACGACCCAGATCATCGGTACACCTCGGATCAGGCGGGGCGGCGCCCCGGCTCCCTCAGTCGCCCGGCAGGCGGTCGGGCCACTGCCCGCCCTGGGTCGGCGCCAGCTTGACGGTCTGCAGTGCCCGGCCGTTGCTGGGGTTGGTCACGGTCACCCAGTTCGGGTCGCGGTGGGCCACGTAGAGCCGTTGGGCGTCGGCGTCGTAAGCCAACCCCACCGGTGTGCCGATGCCCAGCAGGGCGACGGTCACCTTGTAGCTCTTGAGGTCCACGGCGTTGACGACCCCGTTGCCGAGACAGCCGACAAACGCTCGCCGCCCCCCGTCGTCCACCGTCACGCTGATGGCGTAGGTGCCGGTCAGCGCCACCGCGCCGATGTACTTGAGCGGGTCACCGTCGACGAACGAGAGGGTGTTGCCGCGCGTGTTGGCGAGCAGCACCTGACCGGTGGTCTCGTCCACCGCGACGCCGAACGGCGCGATGCCGGCCGCCACCGCCCCGGCCACCTCGTTGGTCTGGCCGTCGATCGCGGTCAGCCAGCCGTCTGTCGCGCCGGCCACGTAGGCGCGGTTGCGCTTGGTGTCGACGGCCACCCCCGCCGGCCGGCTCCGCAGCGTGATCCGGCTCGCCACCTCGTTCTTCTCACCATCGACCACCGCCAGTTCGTTGGCGGTCATGCACGCGACGTAGACCCGGTTGGTCTCGGGATTGGCGGCTACCTGGCCCTGCGCAGCGGGCACGTCCACCTTGGCCAGCACCTCGTCGGCCTGGCCGTCGATCACCACGAGCTTGTCGTCCAGCGCGCAGGAGACGTAGATCCGGTTGGTCTTCGGGTTGACGGCGATCCCCTCGGGCCGGCGGCCGACCGGGATGCTCGCCACCACCTTGCCTTGCTTCATGTCCACCTCCGCCACGTTGGCCGTGGCCATGGCGGCCACGTAGAGCTTGCCGGTCTGCGGGTTGAACGCCGACCAGTGGGTCAATCGGCACTCGCTGATCTCACGCTCCTGAGCGAGCGCCGGCACGCCACACGCCGCAACCAGCAACAGGAGCAGCCCTACCTCGCGATGGGTTCTCATGGGTGCCTCCGCGGCGCATTCTACTCCACGGCACCCCGGCTCGCCACCCGAGTCGGACGCCGCGGTGGGGCCGGCGGACGGTATACTGACTCCCGGCCGCGTCTGCCACGGGAGCCACTGGACATGCCGTACTCGTGGGGTGCCTTGCTGCCCGCCCTGCTCGCCGCCGGTCACCCGGCGGTACTCACCGACGCCGACCTCGCCAAGGGCCACCGGCCGGCCGTCGGCGACACGATCCTGCTCAGCGACTTCCG
>JACPDV010000744.1 GCA_016183835.1 Armatimonadota bacterium | reverse complement strand
GGGTCTACTTCCTGACCTGGAACATCTGGGTCCGTCCCGGCCTCGCCAAGGCGCACGGCATCGCGCAGGAAGGCCCCGACGGCGACCTCGTGCGCGCCTACACCCGTGCCTGCTACCGCCGGCTGTTCGAGACCTATCCGAAGCTCGCCGGTGTGATGACGATGGCCGGCGAGGCCCCGCCCGGCTGCGTCGACTTCGTCCGCCAGGCCATCGTGCCGGGGCTCAACGACCTGGCCACCAAGCCCGAGCTGCTCTTCTGGACCTGGTGCTGCTACCCGGAGGACGCCAAGGTGGTGTTCGACGACTACCGCGGGCCGGAGGCGGTGGTCCACTACCTGCAGTACGAGCAGCTCTTCCGGCCGCAGGCCGACCCGCGTATCAAGCGCACCAGCGAGGCACTCGGCGGCGTGCCGGTGGTGACGCTCGGCGGGCTCGGCACCGCCACCGGCTGGATGTATTGGAGCGACCCCTACTACCTCCGCGACATCCTGGCCGACCTGCCCCGGCAGAACGGCCTGGGCTGCTTCTTCGCCGGGCTCGACAGCTTCGAGTTCATCACGCCCAAGTGGCTCGGCTGGGAGTCCCTGGCGCGCTACTCCTGGGACGCGAGCCACCCGCGCGAGGACGAGCACTGGAAGCGCGTGATCGCCCGGCACTACGGCACGCCGGAAGTGGCCGACGACTACCTGACGGCCTCCATCGCCGCCAGCACCGTGGTGACCCGCCAGCTCGCGCTGCTCCATCGCCAGACCGATCACCACTGGCCGCAGTTCGGCCTGCCGCTGGTGCACTACCTCGGGCTGCCCACCCTCTCCACGTACGTCTTCGAGAACCACGAGGGGATCGACGCGCAGGGCCGGCTCTCGCCGCGGCTCGGCCTGACCTGGCCGAACCCCGACTGGGGCGAGAAGGTGGTCGGTGTGCGCGACTATGTCGCGGGCCAGGCCGGCGGCACCACCCCGCTCCAGATCGCTGACGAGCTCCAGCAGGCCGGGGAGACCACGCTCGCCGCGGTGGCTCGCCTGCGCCCCTTCGGCAAGCAGGTCGCCGACGGGCCGGAGCGCTGGGGCCGCTGCCTCGACCAGATGGCGCTCAACGGCTGGCTGGGCGTCCACGTGGCGGAGAAGACTCGCGCCGCGGTGGCCTGGGAGCGGTGGCGGCAGGGGCAGGCTCAGCCCGACGACGTGCGCGCCCCCTTGACCCGCTCGGTGGCGGCCTTCGACCGTCTGTCGGACATCGCCGGCCGGCTCTACGCGGGCTTGGACATCCACGCCTGGCGCAGCACCGTCCACCGCCCGCCGCCCTGGACCAACCTGCAGATCTGGAATCTGGATTCCTGGCGGAAGTTCAACTTCGGCGACAGCGCGGCCGAGTACCACCGCGAGCTGGAGTGGGTGGACCACGAGCTGCAAGCCGGCTACCCGCAGCCGCTCCTCCCCTTCGAGGACGACCTGGCCGCGCGCCCGGCGAACGCCAGGCTGCTGGTGAAGTGGGACTTCGAGGGCGATCCGCCGCGCGGCGTCAAGGTCGGCAACTACCCGCCGAACGCTTTGGCGACCTTCGCGACGGACGGCGCGCCCGCACCGCTGTCCGGCCGGCGGGTGGTGGCGGATCATCAGGACGACAACTTCTGGTTCCCGCTGACCACCGACCCGGCGGTCTTGCCGTTGCAGGCGGGGAAGGTCTACTACGTGGGTCTGGACTACTGGATCGACCGCGACGCGGAGCCGCTCGGCGACTGGCTCTCGGCGGGCGCCCGGACGGCGGAGGGTGGCTGGCAGAAGGACGTGGGCGCGCACTACATGGGCGGTCCGGCGGGGACGCGCGGGCACGTGACGCTGCGCTTCACGCCGGGCGGGTACCCGGACTACTACGTGTACGTGAGCCTGCACGGGCGGGCGAAGGTGGAGATGGATAACCTGGAGGTGTGGGAGGGGGACGGCAATTGACAGCACCACGCGCTCGTGGGTACCATCGACTTGAGGGCAACCGATGGCGCCGCTTCTTGAACAGGCCTACGCCCGCATTGCGATGCTGCCGGAGCAGGAGCAGGAGCGCGTGGCCGCGCTGATCCTGGAAGAGCTCGACGGTGATACGCGTTGGGACGAAGCGTTCGCGGCGTCTGCTGAGGCGTTGTCGAGACTGGGGCGGGAGGCGCTGGCCGAACACAGAGCCGGCAAGACGCTGCCGTTGGACCCTGACGCGCTTTGAACTCGCGCACCACGGAGCGCTTCCGCGAGAGCTTCGCGCGCCTACCGGAGCCGGCTCGGCAACAGGCTCGCTCGGCCTACCGGCGCTTCCGGGAGAACCCACACCACCCGGGGCTGCAGTTCAAGCGGGTCCACGAGAGCGAGCCGATCTGGGCTGTGCGCGTCGGACTACACTACCGGGCCGTGGGCTATGTCGACGGCGAGACGATCGTCTGGTTCTGGATCGGTTCGCACGCCGAGTACGATCTGCTGCTGACCAGACTCTAGCGCTCACCGGCCGAACCACCGGGGACTTCGCGCTGCCCGTGCACGATCGACGTTGAGCCGTAAGGCTTGAGGATCGCCGCTACGGCTGGTGCCGAGTCGCCACGCAAGGCAGAGCAGATGCGCTCGTACAGCTCATCGAAAGTGATCCGCGCGTACTCCTCGCCGGTGAGCACCAGCAGCGGATCCACAAACTCCTGCCCACTGCGGTCGGCGGCCTTCGGCGTGTACTCGGTGACGAACACGACAGCCCGCATGTAGTGCGCGTCGCCGTTCTCATCGACCGCGACCGATGGGGGCAGGAAGTCGCCGAACGGGTCGCCGTCCTCGTGTCCCTCGCCCGGTGTCGGGGTGCCGATGTGCGCCGGCACGCCATGCGCCCTCACGGCGATCCACTCGCACCCCCAGAAGTGGTCGCCGTCCTTCGGGAACCGGAGCGTCCATAGCGTGGCGTAGATGCTCATGGTCAGGCTGGGCTCTGCTCTGCGGGATGGTCGCGGAGGTACTGGCGGAGGGCCTCGTTGACGGCCTCGTCGTCGGCGAACGCGGCGGCCACGTCGGCGGCAAGCCGGACCAGGCGGAGACGTTCGGCGTACTTGCCGCGCATCAAGCCGCGGAGTGTGCGGAAGTCGTACTCGGGCCGCAGATCGTTGTCGGGAGCGGCCTGACTGTCAGGCGAATCTGCCATCTTCGTAGCGCTTCCGGCCCGGTCGGCCCCACCGCGTGCTAGTAGATCGTCAGAAGTCCGTTCAGTCGGCACTGCACGTCGGCGTCGCCAGCGACATCGCACAGCCACTTCTCGACACCTTTGCACACATCCTCGCAGAAGGCGGTGACGTGCAGGCAGACGGCCGAACTGAACTCCCGTTCGTTGATGGCTACGTTGGTGAGGCGGAAGCAGTGCCCGACACGCACGAAGCCGCCGAGACCCCCGGATACAGGCGACACGAAGCAGACTTCGTCGAGGATGTCACGGCTTCGCTGGGCGGTCAGGTCACTTGCGCCCTCGTGGAGCATAGCACACCGCAAGGCATAGCAGTCCTCTGGACTAAGGAAGGGATGATCTGGCGATGCAGCGTAGGCGGGGGACAAGTACCGCCTGTACCAGTCTACGTAGCGCACCTTACTGTACTCCTGTGGGCGTTCGAGACTGCCACAGATATCTGGGAGAGACAACGCCACGAACAGCGCCGAGTACCAGTTCTCGGTGCGCAGCGACTGGCGGATGGCATTGACGTACGGACGCACCTCGCGAGCTCCCAAAGCTCCGTTCAGACACCTGAAAGGGCTCAGACGTTCGAGTCAGTACTGGACTGGACGGTAGCCTATCGGTGGGCGACGGCCACGTCAATCGTCCGGCGCGAACGGGCGCTCGGGCAAACCAGCGGCAGGCGGTGCTCGTCACGACCGAGTAACGGGGCAGACGGTGGTTCTCACTTACCGCTACCGCTTCCCTGCACCGAGCAAGCGCACCATCTCTGCAATCCGCTCCGCCCGCGTCGCCGGCCGCTTCGCCTCCTCGATCCAGCGGATGAGGTTTCTACGGAAGAACGTCGCCAGCGAGTCGAAGTACGCCTTGGCGCGCGGCTCCGCATCGAGTGCGGCCACCACTTCCGGCCACAGCGAGGTCGAGTAGCGCAGCGCGGGTGCGACCTGACCTATGCGGCGCCGGCGGCGCCCTCAGCCAACGCCAACTGCCACGACACCCCAAACCGGTCGTTCACCCACCCGTACCTCCGGCAGAACGGATAGACATCCAACGGCATGAGGATCTGCCCGCCTTCGGACAGCTCCGTGTACGCCCGGTCGAGCTCGCCCTCCTTGTCGAACGCCACGTACAGCGACATGGCCGGCGTGAAGCCGAACCCGTGTGCCACCGGGCTGTCAATGCACATGAACCGCTGGCCGCAGAGCGTGAACAGCGCGTGGTGCACCGTGCCCGCCGGCCCGGCCTCGCACTGCCCATAGCGGACCACGCTGTCGATCGCCGAGTCGGCGAACACCGAGACATAGAAGCTGATCGCCTCCTCGGCTTTGCCTTCGAACATCAGGAACGTCATGATCTGCTGCACCGCCATGTCTCCTTGCCGAACCGCCGCCCGGCTCAGCCCGGCGCGCCCCTCTCGCGCAGGTGCGCTGCAATCTCGACATACCGCTCCACCCGCTCCGGGTCCTTCTCGGTGCTCTGCGCGTATTCGGCCCACCCCAGCGGCGTCCTGCCGAACGCCGTGTCCGTCGCGTCCAGCGCCGCGCCCGCCTCCACCAGCACCTTCACCGTCGCCAGGTCGCCCGACCACACCGCGTGATGCAGCGGCGTGCCGTGGCTGTAAAGGTGCTCGCTCGGCGCCTGCGCGTCCGCCCCCAGCGCCAGCAGCCGCCGCACCGCCTCGCCCCGGCCGTTCAGCGCCGCCAGCACCAGCGCGAACTGCTTCTGCTCCGCCGTCGCCTCCGCTCCCAGCCGCTCGAACGCGTCCCACCGGCCGAGGCAAGCCGACGACGCCAGCGTGAGCTTCCCACCATGCTCGATCAGCCGCTCCGCCGCCGCGAAGTTGCCGTTCACCAGTGCGTCGTTGGCGACGTCGGGGACGGCGCCCGCCTCCACGAGCGCGTCGACCAGCTCGAGCTGCACGCCGCACTCGCGCGCCGTCGGCGACCAGGCCACCAGGCGCAGGCCGTAGTCGAGCTGCTCCTGCAGGTCCGCGGCGCCCGCCCGTCGCGCCGCCGCGATGATCGCCCGCGCCAGGTCGGCGATGTTGGCCGGCAGCTTGCCCGCTCGCGGCGCGTCCTCGGACACGAACCAGAGCAGGTAGGGTCGGGCCATGAAGCCGTCCAGGGCGCCGCCGATGGACTCGCGCAGCCACTCCCCGGGCGCCTCGAGCCGCTCGCAGGCCAACTCCGGATGAGCCGCCAGCAGCGCCGCCAGCGCTGACAGGTCGCCCGCGTCGACGGCCGCCAGGGCTTCGCGGAACAGCCCGTCCAGGCCGTCGCTCATCGCTCGCGCCTCCCCGCCGCGCACAGGTCCACCGTCTGGCGGATCCGCTCCGCCCGCGTGGCCGGCCGCTTGGCGCCGTCGATCCAGCGCATGAAGTTGTTACGATAGTACGAAGGCAGCGAATCGAAGAAGTCCCTGGCCCGCGGGTCGGCGGCCAAGGCCTCGGCGATGTCGGGCGCCACGTTGTCGGATAGGTGGCCTCCGGGCGCCAGCTCCACCTGCACTGCGTCGCCCACGGCCGTGCCGTGGTCGCGGCACCACGCCGGGCCGAGCACGAGGCAGTAGCCGGCGCCCTCCAGCACCAGCTCGCCGCGGAACGGGAGCTGGTTCACCGAGCCCGCCACGTGGTGACGGGTCCTGCGCCTCCAGACCGAGTTGGGGTCGAACGGCAGGGCCACGCCCATGCGCGAGCCGAACGCCTCGATGGTGCCAGTGAAGCGCTCGATCGCCATGCCCGGCCCTCCCCTAGCCGCTCAGGTCCTCCGCCACCAGGATCAGGTTCCCGCTCGGGTCGGTCAACTGGAACGCCCGTGCGCCCCAGTCCTGCCGCGCTATCGCCGTCGTCACCGCCACGCCGTTGGCCTGCACCTGCGCGTACACGGCGTCCACACCCTTGACGATCAGGAAGAGGTACCCCGTCCCGGGCGTTGTCCACGGATGCGAAGTCTGGTGCTCGTCGAGGAGAAGGTGCACCTCCGCCCCGTCGCGCCGCAGGATCGCGTAATTGCCTGCCGGATCCTCGGCAGGGTCGTGGTGCAGGTACATCGTTTCGAAGCCCAGTGCCAGGGCGTACCACTCCCGCGCCACGCTCATGTCCGCGACGGGCAGCACCAACTGCGCCTTGACGAGACTCGCCTCACTCATCGGCCTACAGCCTCCCGCTCGCAGTGTGGGTGCCGGCGGAGGGCCTGTCAGGGCTGATGGCCAGGCCCTGCGGTTGACGGCGGACCGCGGCCCGGATACCGTGAGGACATGGATGTGACCCGCCTCCTCTGCCTCCTCGCCCTCACCGCCGTGGCCGGGGCCGACGAACCGCTGATGCTGGGCAGCACCGCGTGTGACTACGTGGCCCACCAGGCGTGGGACCTGAGGGCGCCCGGCTGGCAGCCCTTGCGCGTCCTGCGTGACCACGGCCTCACCTGGGCGCGCGTCGGCGTTACCACCCGCGACTGCCCCGAGCTCGACGACGCTGCCGACTGGCACGGAATCCCGTGGCGCGGCGCTTTCTGGTCCTGCCGCCAGTACGCGGCGCGCATCCTGCGGCAGGCCGCCGAGCTGGGCATGCGGCTCGATGTGTTCCTCTTCCTCAGCCACACGGCCGCGCACGGCGGGCGACAGGAGCCGTCGCCCGAGTGGGCCGAGCTGCCGCTCGACCAAGCCTGCACGATGGTCGAGGCGTCGGCCTACACCACCGCAGCCTACTTCGCGCGCGCGGGCCTCAAGGTGGAGGTCTATGAGATCGGCAACGAGATCGAGCGCGGCGCTACCGGCTGCCCTCGGTTCGCGCCGGACGCGCGGATCGATTGGATGCGGATGCTGCGCGAGGACCCGGGCTGGCTGCGCGACCATGTCTGGCGGCCGGAGGCGGAGGTGCTGAAAGCTGCCATCCGTGGGGTGAAGAGGGCCGACCCCGGGGCGCGGATCCTGCTCCACATCAGCACGCTGCCGCCGCCGAACGACAGCTTCGTGCCGGCGTTTTTCGCCGCCATGGCCGACCTCGGCGTGCCGTTCGACCTGGCCGGCCTGTCGCTCTACCCGCGCGGCGCGGCGTGGCGGGAGTGGGAGCGGTTCGCCGCCGGCTGGGTGGCGCGGATCGGCCGACCGGTGGTGATCTCCGAGTTCTCCTATCCGCTCGCGGATGCTCCCGACGCCGATCCGCTGCCGGACTACCCGCCCACGCCCGAAGGCCAGGCGGCGTTTGTGAGAGCGTTCCTCGCCTGGTGCCGGCGGACGAGCGGCGTGGCCGGGGCGTTCTGGTTCTACCCCGACCACGTCCCCGGACTGATCGAGAACCCGCTGCCGGGGCTGTTCCTGCCCGGCGACCCGCCGCAGCCGGCGCCGGCGCTGGCGGCTTTGATGTGGCCGGCGCCCTGAGCTACGGCACGACTTTGCCGATCACCGTCTTGAACGCGCCCGGGCGGCTGGGATCGCCGTAGAAGAGCGCGGTCCAGAAGGTCCTGTCGTCGGCGGGATCGACCACGGTGCTGGTGAAGTCCGCAGCGTAGAAGTTGATCTTCGCGCCGTCCTTGACCGGCTGGTAGCCGCCGGGCTGCAACTGCCGGCTGCGGCGCTGCTTCGCCTCGGCCGCATACCAGAGCGTGTAGCGCGCCTCCGGCAGCAGAGGTTTCTGCGTCTGCACCGGCGAGCGGCCGTAGCCGAACAGCATGTCGCCGGCCTGATTGACGGCCATCGACGGCAGCTCGTAGCTGACGAGGTCGGTGGGCGCGTCCTCCACCGCGTTCTTGCCGAAGGCCCAGTCGAGGTACCCCTGCGCGCCACTCGTCGAAGCCGAGATGCCGTTGGCCGAGACCTGGATCGGGATGCGCACCACGCGCACGCTGTAGCGTTCCGGTGGGCCGTCCTGCACCTTCTTCACGCAGGCGAAGTAGATCTTCCCGTTACGGTAGATCGCCCCGGTGCGCAGCATCGACGGCGCCTCGGCCAGCGTGACCGAGGCCTTCATCACCGCCGGCTTCTTGAAGCTCGCGCCGGGCTGCGGGAAGGCGATGATGGTGATGGTCGCACCGTCCGGCCGCAGCAGGAACGTGAGTCCGTCGGGGCTGGCAAAGTGCGTCACCGGCACCACCGCGGGGACGCCGAGGTCCGTCTGCGTCAAGCGGAAGCGCAGCGCCTTCTGATTGCCCGTCTTGAGCGCATCCAACGCGAAGACGTAGGCGACGTAGCTGTCAGCGGCGCCCTCGGCGTTGTGAGCGACGACGAAGACGTTGCCGTTGACCGACATGCGCGGCCAGTCGCGGTAGTTGCTCTCCGTCAGCATGTACTGGTGGAATCCGTCCCGCGGGTCCTCCGTCCTGGACACGGCGAAGGCGACATAGCGCCGCACCAGCGCGTTGTACTGCCCGCCCGGGTTGGTTTTGGGGTCATCCGGCCACAGTTGGTGGCGGGCGGCCGAGAGGATGAAAAAGCGCTTGCTGCCGGGGTCGAACAAGACTCGCGTGTCGTAGAACTCGTCGACGCAGGGGAAGGTGGGTGGGCTGGCGTCCGGATCCGGCTTGATAGGCGCATCGGCCGGGAAGTTGAGGTAACGGTTGATGTTGTCGTAGTTGATGCTGCCATCCGCCTTCGTCGGGGCGAGGAAGCCGCCGAAGAACGCCGTGGCCGACAGGTTGGTCGCAAAGCCGTCCTTGCCGGTCAGCGCGTTGCCGCTCTTGTCGAAGAAAGCTATCTGGTGGTCGTGAGCCACGATGATGTACTGGTTGCCGACGGCAATGCCGGCATCCACGCCCTCGACGCCGGGGACGAACTTGGCCGCTGGGACCGGTGACTGTGTCGACAGCGCAGCCAACTGCTCCGCGATCTGGGCGCCCGATGACGGTCCTACGGCCCTGAGGCGGCGTTCGTCCGGCGCGTTCACATAGCGCTCCGCGGCACGCCCCGAGGGCTCGGCGTGGACGCGCAACCGTGAGATCACCGTGGGCGAGATACGCGACTGCGCGGGGCCGGGACCCCACGACTGGTAGAGGACGCCGAGTTGCAGCAACTGCGAGAGGATGTTGGGGTCGATCCTGAGCCCCTGCTGCTTCGCGCCCAACGCAGGCACGTTCGGCTTGGGCTCCGCGCCGTTCACCGCCGCCAGGGTGAGAACCACGACGGCAGTGAGCGACAACGTGATCGCTGTGCGCCGGTACCGGTTCAGTGTCGATCGCATGATGCCCCTCCATTCCTGACAGGCGGGATCGGCTGGCCCCCCCTCGGCTGCGAGGCAACGGCAGTTCGCGTCGGCAAGCCGGGATGTCTGCATCGCGGCTGCTCCTGCAAGCTGACAAGTCAGGTCGGTCCGCCCCTCCAGTCCACTCACCATTGTAGCGCAAGGGCGCCGCGTGAGTGGCAGAGGCAGGCCGACGGCGTCCACCGGTGGCCCGGGCCGCTGGGATCCCCCCGCCGCCTCCAGGAACGTCCCCTCCTGCAGCTCCCGGAACGCCTGCTGAAGCTGCTCTTGCGTGTTCATCACGATCGGGCCGTACCACGCCACCGGCTCTTCTAGCGGCTTGCGGGAGACGAGCAGGAAGCGGATTCCCTCGTCGCCGGCCTCCACCGAGACCTCGTCGCCGCGGTCGAAGAGCACCAGGCAGCGGTTGTCGGCTTCCTGTGGCAGCGACGTGTCCGCCCAGCCGACCCCTTCGGTGGGCACGGCCAACGGCGCCGAGGCGTTGCAGAACTTGCCCGACCCCGCAAAGACATACGCGAACGCGTGGCGAGTGGTTTCCACCGGGATGGTCTTGCGCAGGCCCGGCGGCACCGAGACGTCGACGTAGACCGGGTCGGCGGCGATCCCGGTGACCGGCCCGCGCTGCCCCCAGAAGCTGCCGCACACCAGCCGCGCGACCGTGCCGTCGTCGTCGGTGACCTCGGGGATGTCGGGCGCCTTCACCTCCTGGTAGCGCGGCGCGGTCATCTTGAGGTCGGCCGGCAGGTTGGCCCACAGTTGGAACCCGTGCATCCGGCCGGCCGGATCGCCCTTGGGCATCTCCTGATGGATGATCCCGCGGCCGGCGGTCATCCACTGGATGTCCCCGGCGCCGATGCTGCCGCTGTTGCCCATGCTGTCGCCGTGCTCCACGGTGCCCGCCAGCACATAGGTGATGGTCTCGATGCCGCGGTGCGGGTGCCAGGGGAAGCCGGCCAGGTAGTCCACCGGGTTGTCGCCGCGGAAGTCGTCGAGGAGCAGGAACGGGTCGAAGTCGTCCGTGGTGCCGAAGCCGAACGCGCGGCGGAGGTGCACGCCGGCACCCTCGACGGTCGGCTTGGAGCGGACGATGCGGCGGATCGGACGGATGGACATCTCAGCCTCCGGGGACGAACGGCGAGCTGCGGCCCCATGCGCCGCTGAAGACGAACTCGCTCAGCGGCTTGCGCTGCCGGGGCGACAGGTCGCGCGGTTGGAGGGCCTCCGGCAGCCCGGCCGGGTCGCCGACACAGCCGATGGCCAGCGCCGTCCAGGCTTCCCAGTCGTCCGGGATGCCGTAGACTTCGCGGGCCTTGTCGGGCAGGATGCCGATCATCTGGTGCACGCAAAGGCCCCGCGCGGTCGCCTCGACGGTGAGATTCGCAGAAGCCAGACCCAGGTCGTGCACCGCGGCCCGGTTGTCCCTGCCGTTGCGGACGAACTGGTGGTGGACCACGCCGAGCGCGAGGACCGGCACGTCTTTGGCCCATGCCTGGTTGCCCTCGACCAGACAGGCGAGCAGCCGGGCGAACTCGTCGGGCTGGTCGCGCGTGGCGACGAGGTAGGTCCACGGCTGCTCGTTGTAGGAGGAGGCCGCCCAGCGGGCCGCCTCGAAGAGCGAGCGCAGGTCCTCCGCGGCGACGGGACGGTCGGCGAAGGCGTAGGGGCTCCAGCGCGCGGCGAGGAGGTCGACGATGGGATGGTCGGGGACGGCCCGTTTGACGCTCATGGCGGCGCTCCAACGGCTACTGAGCCACCCTGGCACTGTGGGGCCTTGCAGGAGGCACGTCAACCGGGTGGAACTCACGCGCCGGGAGTCTCGTTTTAGTTCCTCATTGCGCGCGCCTCCGCGCGCGGAGGAGGTCGATCATGCAAGTCACCGGCTACCAGCTTCGTCGTGCGCTGAAGCGTCTTGAGCGCCGGCGCACGCTCCTGCAAAACCAGTGGCGCGACTGCCTGCACGCCTTCGCTGACGAGCAAAAGTCCGCGCCGGCGACCGTGCTCGACCAGCTCCGCGAGTGCGAGGCGCAGATCGCCCTGCTGCAGACGGTTCAGGCGCGGTACAACCTGGGCGTGACGGTCGAGGTGCGCCACGGCGGCGCGGTCGAGGCCGTGCCGCTGCTCGAGGCGATCAAGCGTCTCGGGGGCGTGGCCCGACTGGAGATGACCCTCAAGTCGGCCACGCAGCAGAACGAGAATGCGTACCTCTACGGGATGCAGCAGCTCACGCGCAACGTGTCCGAAGAGCGCGCCGCGAGCCAGCTCGCGCCCGACCAGGCGGCGGAGCTGACCGATCAGCTCGGCGACCTGGCCGACGCGCTCCGCGAGGCGATCGCCGTGGGCAACCAGGCAGCCTACGAGGTCGACGACTTGGACCCCGCGCTTCTGGCGTAGGGTCCGAGCGGGCGGAGATCGGCGAACGGACATGGACTTAAGCCCATAGCCAAATCGCAGCCAGGGCAGACCAGGAGCGGGGGGACTCGATGGCCGTCCTTTGCTGATACGGCCGACCCGACATGCACCCCGGCTCTGCCGGCGCTCGATCTCGATGCTGTACCGACTCCGCCTGTACCGGGGCGGCGGCCTTCGGGCCGCCGCCCCTCTACTGTTCGGCTGGGGTGAGCCGCAACCAGACGCTGCAACCGTCATTGCGAGGAGCGAAGCGACGAAGCAATCGTGTCCACCAGCCACGAACGAGATTGCTTCGTCGGCAGACCTTCTCGCAATGACGGTTCGGCCTTGCCGTCAGATCACCACCGGCGAACCCTATCGTGCCACCACGATCTCCGTGATCATCGCATTCACTACGGTCGGCTGCGCCGCGATCTCGATCTTGCCGTCCGCGCTGTCCGCCGCCGTGATGGGCACCGCCACCCACTTGCCCGGCCCGTTGTACTCGTCCAGCGTGCCCAGCTCGCGGCCCTCGAACGACACCTCCGCCACTCGCCCCAGGTTGTTCCAGTCGCTGAAGTGCGCGTAGAGTCTGCCGGTGAAGCCCTTCGGCACCGTGGCCCGCACCACCAGGTTCCCGCCGTGATGCCACGCTGAGCCGACCGTGTCCCGCCACGTGGCGCCGCTCACCACCTCGTAGCCGAACCCGTCCGCCCGCGTCACCACCTCGTCCAGCCTCGGCTCCCAGGCGAAGTCACGCGACAGCTCCGGTACGTTGACCGCCGCCCTGACCCGCAACACCACCCCTTCGCTCGGCGCCGCCGGGACGACCTGGAGCAGGCTCGGGCCGAACAGCGTCTCCAACTGCTCGTCCGTCAGCGCCGTGTCCGGCGCGAACCGGTCCGACGCCGCGTAGGCCAGCAGGCTGCTCCGCAACTGCCGCGCCGCGGGGCGGCTCGCCAGGTTGTGATCGAGGTCCGCCGCGCAGACCAGCAGCCGGCCCTCGCCCACCCGGCACTCGAACGCCAGGGCGAGCTTGTCGTTGCGGACGAAGTTGTCCACTACCTGCACCAATGGCCGCAGCTCACGCGGCAGGTCGGTGAGCACGATCGCGCGGGCGCGCTGGAGCACGTCGTACCACTGCCAGTCGGTGTAGCCGTCAGACGGGAACGCCGCCAGGGCCGGGTGTTTGGGGTCGTACATGAGGCCCATCGTGCCGGGCTGGTTGGGGAACATCACCGGCCCCCAGAAGACGGTCGTGAAGCCGAGCTGCGTGCTGCGCCGCAGGCCACTCGTGCCGGTCAGCAAGACGCGCTTGCCCTCCGCCAGGGCCACCTTCGCCGCCTCCCAACGAGTGGCCAGCACCACCTCCGGCGGCTCCGCGGGCTGCTCGGACGGGTAGACCCATACGTCCCAGTCGTTGCCCGAGTCGGTGCCCGGGAGCGCCACGCGGAGGGTGAGCTTCGCCGGCGCGCCCACCTTAGCCAGATCGAGCGAGATCGTGCCCAGCGCGGTCAGCCCGCCGGTGGGGATGTCCGTCGCTCCGAGGGTGCCGCGGCCCACCTCGCGCCCCGCGCCGTCGGTGGCGGTCCACTCGGCGGCGACGCCCTTCAGGTCGCGCGGTCCGAAGTGCGCCACCTCGGCTACAGCCCGAAGGGTCTCCTTGCCGGCGTAGACGCGCTTCGGCAGCCGCAGGAGCGGCACGGTGGGGCTGCAGAAGCGGCGCCACCAGGCGGGGGTGACGATCCCCTTGCTGTCCCAGAAGGGGTCGAGGATCCCGATCAGGCTGGTGCCCTGGCCGGGGAAGTCGTGCAGGTCGAGGAGCTGGAAGCCACCGTGCCCGGGCGTGCGGAGGAGCACCTCGATCTCCTCCTTGTACAGCTCCGCCGACCACCTCCCCGACGCCATCGTGAACGCCGGGGCGCGCTCCAGGAGCCCCTTCTTGGCCAGGTCGTCGCGAATGCGGTGGAAGTTGCGCGCCTCCAGCACGCCGTCGTACTTCGGGATCTCCGCCAGGTCAGGATAGAAGGTCCACTGCCCCACCTCGTGGCTGACCACCGGCACGTTCCAGCGCGCGTCCTCGCCACGGAAGTCGTGGTCGGTGCGCGGCCCGCGCAGCCCGCGAACCACGCACACGTCGTACTGGTCGGCCGGCCCCTGCGACCAGGCGGTGGCCGACGTGTACAGGTGCCGCGGGTCCAGCTCCTTGCCCAGATCCACCAGCTTCTGCAGGAACGAGGCGTCGCCGCCCAGCTCGTTGCCCATGCAGAGCATGCCGAACGACGGGTGGTTGCCATAGGCCGCGACGATCCGGCGCAGCTCGTCGGTGACGAAGGCGTCGCGCGGCGGGTCCTGCCCCACGTTGCCGACCCACTGTGGCAGCTCGACGTGGTAGAGGAAGCCCATTCGGTCGGCGGCCGCAAACGCCGCCTCGGGCGGGCACCAGCTATGGAAGCGCAGGTGGCTGAGCCCGTAGTCACGGCAGACGCGGAGGATCCGCAGCCAGGACTCCACGTCCGTCGGCGGGAAGCCGGTGCGGGGAAAGATGCAGCACTCCAGCGTGCCGCGGAGGAAGATGGTCCGCCCGTTGAGCACCAGGCGCTTGCCGACCGACTCGAGCTTCCGCAGGCCGAAGGTCACCTCCGTCCGGTCGCGCCAGGTGCCGGCGGAGAGGTCGGCGGTGAGCGTCAGGAGCTCCGGGCTGAACTCGTCCCACAAGGGCGTGTCGGCAGGCAGGTCGAGATCGCCCTCCACCAGGCCGCGCTCGGCGCCCACGAGGAACGTCACGCTGCGCGACGCCCGGCCGCAGGCGAGCGCCACCGAGCCGCGCTGCGGCGCGCCG
>JACPDV010000743.1 GCA_016183835.1 Armatimonadota bacterium | reverse complement strand
GCGGGAGCTTCATCTACGTGCCGCCCGGCGTGCAGGGGGACATCCCGCTGCAGGCCTACTTCCGCATCAACGCCGAGAACGCAGGGCAGTTCGAGCGGACTCTGATCATCGCCGACGAGGGCAGCTTCGTGCACTACGTGGAGGGCTGTACCGCGCCCATCTACAGCCGCGACTCGCTCCACTCGGCGGTGGTCGAGATCGTCGTCAAGCGCGGCGCCCGGGTGCGCTACACGACCATCCAGAACTGGTCCAACAACGTCTACAACCTGGTCACCAAACGCGCGGTGGCGTACGGCGACGCGACCATGGAGTGGATCGACGGCAACCTGGGCAGCAAGCTGACCATGAAGTACCCTGCGGTGGTGATGGTGGAGCCGGGCGCCCACGGCGAGGTCCTCTCCATTGCCTTCGCCGGCCGCGGGCAGCACCAGGACGCCGGCGCCAAGATGACCCACGCCGCGCCCTACACCACCTCGCGGATCATCAGCAAGTCCATCAGCCGCGACGGTGGCCGGGCGAGCTACCGCGGGCTGGTGAAGGTGCACCCCAACTGCGTCGGCGTCCGCTCCAACGTGGTCTGCGACGCACTCCTGCTGGACGAGCACTCGCGCTCGGACACCTACCCCTACATTCAGGCCGAAGAGTCCCGCGTTCAGATCGGCCACGAGGCGTCGGTGTCGCGGGTCGGCGACGAGCAGCTCTTCTACCTCATGAGCCGCGGCCTGGACGAGCAGACGGCCATGGGCATGGTGGTCAACGGGTTCATCGAGCCCATTGTCCGCGAGCTGCCGATGGAGTATGCGGTGGAGATGAACCGGCTGATCGAGCTGCAGTTGGAAGGTTCGATCGGCTGATCGGCCGCGAGTCCGGCACGGAGGACGTCATGACGGTCACGCAGGGGTTCACCCGCCAACAGGTGGTGGAGCTATCCGCCCGGCTGGGTGAGCCCGAGTGGATGCGCGAGCGGAGGCTGGCCGCCTTCGACCAGTGGCTCACCGCCCCGCTCCCCAGCCGCGAGGACGAGGCCTGGCGGCACACCGACCTGGCTCCGCTCGGCCTGGACGACCTGGGCGCCCTGACCACGGGCAACGGCAGCGCGCCGGCTCACCAGCTCGACGAGGCCGGTGCGGCCGGCGTGGTGGTGCTCCACGACGGCGCGCTCGTCTCCCAGCGGCTCGAACCGGAGCACGCGGCGGCCGGGGTGGTCTTCACCAGCCTGCAGGAAGCGCTGGTGAGCCACCCGGAGCTGGTCCGCGACGCCTTCATGACCGACTGCGTGCCGGCCGCCGAGGACAAGTTCACGCTGCTCCATGCCGCGCTGTGGCAGGCCGGCGTGTTCTGCTACGTGCCCCGCGGGGTGGAAGTGGCCCAGCCGCTTCTGGCGATCACGAGCCTCGGCCACGGCGGCGACGCCTACCTGCCGCACACCTTGGTGCTGGCCGACGAGGGCGCCTCCGTGGCCGTGGCGGAGCAGCACGCGGGCGGCGAAGAGAGCACCCTCATCGTCTCGGTGACCGAGGTGCTGGCGCGGCGCGGAGCGCGGGTGCAGCACACCGTGGTGCAGGATTGGGGCGACGAGGTGGCCGAGATAGCCTACCGCCGGGCGCACGTGGGCGCCGACGCCGAGGTGCGGCTGTGCGTCGGCTCGCTCGGCGCGTGGCTCGACAAGTGCTTCGTGGGCGCCGTGCTCGACGGCCGCGGCGGGCACTGCGACCTGCACGGCTTCTACTTCCCGCGGGCCGGGCAGCGGGTGGACAACAACACCCTCCAGGAACACCGCGCCTCGGACTGCACGAGCAACCTGCTCTTCAAGGGCGCGGTGCCCGAGGAGTCGGAGGTGGTGTTCCGCGGCGTGATCCGGGTGCACCCCGACGCGCAGAAGACCGACGCCTACCAGACCAACAACAACCTCCTCCTCGGCGACGACGCCCGTGCCGACTCCATGCCGGTCCTGGAGATCGAGGCCGACGATGTGAAGTGCTCCCACGGCGCCACGCTGGGCTCGCTCGACGAGGAAGAGCTGTTCTACCTGCGCAGCCGCGGCCTGCCCCGCGCCGACGCGCAGCGGATGGTGATCGCCGGGTTCTTCGAGCCGATCCTCGAGAAGCTCCCCCTGACCGGGCTGCGCGACTGGGTGGCGGAGGAGCTGGCCGAGCGCATCGAGCGGCAGCAGGGCGCCGAGAGCTGAGCGGGAGGGGCCGGACGTGACGCAGTTCAAACGGGTCGCTTCGCTCGCCGACATCCCGCCCGGGACCATGCTCAAGGTCTACCTGGGCCACCGCGCCGTGGCCATCTACAACGTCGACGGCGAGCTGTTCGCGACCACCGACAACTGCACCCACGAGACCGCGTCGCTGAGCGAAGGCACCCTCAACGGCCACGAGGTCACCTGCCCGAAGCACAACGCCCGGTTCGACGTGCGGACCGGCAAGGCGCTCTGTTTCCCGGCGGTGGTGGGGCTGAAGCGTTACAGCGTGCGGGTGGAAGACGACGACGTGTTCATCGGCCCGCCGGCCTGAGCCAGGGCGCGGCGCATCAGCGCTTCCTGCGCGCTGAAGGGCGGCTCGCCGTCGGCCGGCTGGACCTTGGCCCACCGCCCGTCGGGCTGCATCTCGTACGCCCCCGCAGTGTCGCGCAGGTAGAGCTCGAGCACTTCCCGCAGCTCCGCGCGAGCGGCGGGATCGGTGACCGGGAGCATGGCCTCGATGCGGTGGTCGAGGTTGCGGTACATCCAGTCGGCGGAGCCGATGTAGAGCTCCTCCTCGCCGCCGTTGTCGAAGAGGAACGCGCGGGCGTGCTCGAGGAACCGGCCCACCACGCCGCGCACGCGGATGTTGTCGCTGATCCCGGGCAGCCCGGCGCGCAGGCAGCACTCGCCGCGGACGATCAGGTCCACCTGCACCCCCGCCCGTGACGCGCGGCAGAGCGCTTCGCAGAGGGGCTGGTCCACCAGGGCGTTCATCATCGCCACCACGGCGGCCGGACGGCCGGCGGAAGCGTGGGCGATCTCGCGGTCGAGGCAGTCCACTAGCCGCTCGCGCATGTTCTCCGGCGCCACCACGAGGGCGTGGTACTCGGGCGCCAGGCCGTAGCCGGTGAGGCAGTTGAAGAACTGCAGCACGTCGGCGGCGACCTCGCGCCGGGCGGTGAGGAGGCCGAAATCGGTGTACTGCGCGGCGGTGGCCACGTTGTAGTCGCCGGTGGAGAAGTGGACATACGCGCGCACGCGCTCACCCTCCTGGCGGGTGACCACGGTCATGCGGGTGTGGGTCTTCAGGCCACTGAAGCCGTACGAGGTGTGCACGCCGGACTTCTCGAGCCGCTCGGCCCAGGCCAGGTTGCTGGCCTCATCGAACCGTGCCTGCAGCTCGACCAGGGCGGTGACCTCGTGCCCCGTGCCGGCGGCGTCGAGGAGCGCGTCGAAGGTGGGCGAGTCCGCGGCGGCGCGGTAGACGCTCTGCTTGATTCCCAGCACGCACGGATCGGCGGCGGCAGCCTCGACGAACGCCACCACGGTGCGCCGATAGTCGTGGAACGGGTGGTGGAGGAGGATGTCGCCCTCGCGGATGGCGGCGAAGACAGCCTCCGGGTTCTGGCTGGCGTTGACCGGGAGTCGCGGGTGCGGCACCGCCTGCCACGGCACGTGCTTCAGGTCGGGCCGGTCGAGCGCCGCCAAGGCGGCGAAGTCGCTGAGGCCCAGCAGCCCGTCCTGCACGTAGACGTCCTCGCGGCTGACGCCCAGCTCGGTGGTGAGCAGCTCGGCGGGCTCGGGGTCCATCCCGGCGGACAGCTCGAGGCGCACCACCGGGGCGAAGCGCCGTTCCTGGAGGAGCGAGACGGCGAAGTCGCGGAGGTCGTCGGCGGTGGCGGCCGCCGGCGCCACGTCGGCGCTGCGGGTGATGCGAAACGGCTCCGCGCTGAGCACGGTCATGCCCCAGAAGAGCCGCGAGAGGTGGCGCGCGATGACCTGCTCGAGCGGCACATAGCTCGACTCGCCGGGGAGCCGGATCCAGCGCGGCCGGTTGGCCGGCACCTTGACGCGCGCGAAGAGCGGTGGGTCGTCCTCGTGGCGCAGCACCACGGCCAGCGAGATGCTGAGGTTGGAGATGAACGGGAACGGCCGGCCGGGGTCGAAGGCCAGCGGCGTGAGGACCGGGAAGAGCTGCTCCCCGAAGTAGCTGGCCACGAAATCGGCCTGCACATCGTCCAGCTCGTCGACGGCCAGGAGGCGGATGCCCTTGCCGGCCAGCGCAGGGAGGAGCTGCTCATCGAGGCAGCGGCTGAGGTCGTCGGCCTGGCGGCGGGCCTCCTCGCGCACCATCGCCAACTCGTCGACCGGCGAGACGAACGGCCCGGTGCGCGGGATCCCCAGCTCCACCTCGTGGTGGAGCGAGCCGACGCGCTTCATGAAGAAGCTGTCCAGGTTGTCGCTGGCGATAGCCAGGAGCCGCACCCGTTCGAGGAGCGGCAGCGTCTCGTCCGTCGTCTGGTCGTAGACGCGCCGGTTGAACGCCAGCCAGCTCAGGTGCCGGCTGACGAACAACCGTGGGTCCGACAACGCCGCCTCCAGGTCGGGCATGATGGCTCCCCGGTCCGCCCGGACCGGCCGTCAGTCCGCCACCTCCACGACCAGCTCGATCTCGACCGCGGCGTTGAGCGGGAGCTGGTAGACGCCGATGGCCGAGCGCGCGTGGTACCCGGCCTCCGGCCCGAACAGCTCATTCAGCAGATCGGTGGCGCCGTGCATCACGTTCGGCGTGTCGTAGAATCCCTCGCCGCAGTTGACGAACCCGGTCAGCTTCACCACGCGGGTGATCTGGTCGAGGCTGCCGAGCACCTCGAGCAAGTTGCCCAGCACGGCGATCAGCGACCCGCGGGCAGCCTGGTAGCCCTCCTCGAGGGTCAGGTCCGTGCCGATCTTGCCGCGTTCCGGCGAGACGTT
>JACPDV010000749.1 GCA_016183835.1 Armatimonadota bacterium | reverse complement strand
CACGCCAACCCATTGTGGCGCGGGCGCCCTCGCCCGCGATCCGCTCTGGGAGCTGCCTGGTGGAGATGCGGCGGGCGAGGGCGCCCGCCCCACACCGGCATTTGAACGCAACCAACAGCACACCCTACGGCTCGGCAGTCGCTGCACGCAGACCAGCACCACGGCCCACGCCACCACGCCCGCCTCGAGCCACCGCGCCCGCCGCGAGGCTCGCCACAGAACGGCGCCGGCGGACCTACTCGTGAACATACGCCCAGCTCCCCACGCGCTCTATTCTCCCGCCGTGCCCGTGCTCCGGGTAGCGTTCCAAGGGCTGGTAGTAGAGCATGTCGAAGTTCATCCCCCACCCGCAGTCGATCCACAGCTCCCAACGGTCGGGCGGATCACCATCGGTCGCCGGAGCCTTGTAGCGGAAGTCCCGGTACCCGCACATGCCGGTGTCCGGCACGGTGGGCAGGTACCTGGGCACCAACTCGCCGAGCACCTTCGGCGGGCGGCGGTGGTCACGCTCGAAGCGCCCGATGGCCTGCACCAAAGGACTCGCTCGCTCGGCCGCCGCCGCGAAGTTCGCCATCCGGTGATGCCAGGGCGCGAAAACCGTGCCGGCGCGGATACACAGCCAGATCAGCAGGGCTGTCAGTGTCATCCGCCGGACCACCGCCCACCGCCCCGCCCGGCCTTCGGCGGCGCACAAGCCGCAGATCAACAGCACTAGCCATCCCGGCATCACAAGGGCGCCCGCCGCCGGCGAGAAGAACAGGCCCGCACTGACCCACTCCTCCAGCCACCGCGGCGACATGCCGGCCGACGAGGGGTAGACCAGACCTGCGCACCAAGCGACCGTCGTCCCCAACGCCAGCAACTCAAGCAGCAGTGCCAACCGCCTCACCGAAGCCCGGCAGCCCCGGTCGGCCGGAGGGAACATGACGGTCCGCCGTCCAAGCATCGACTTCCCCACCCTCGCTGTTCCCCCACCCGCCGGCCCTCAAACCGCCCGCTCCACCGGGTGCCGCCACCGCGTGAAGGTCCGCCCGGCCAGGAAGCGAACCCCGCCGGCATGACCACCCTCGACCTGCGCAAGCAGCTCAAGCACCTCTACCAGCCGGGCGCGAAGCAGCCGGCGCTGGTGGATGTGCCGCCGCTGCAGTTCGCCCTGGTGGACGGAGCGATCGAGCCGGGGCAGGAGCCGGAGACATCCGAGTCGTTCCACAACGCCATCGGCGCGCTCTACGGCATCGCCTACACGCTCAAGTTCACCTGCAAGAAGCGCGCGGTGAACCCCATCGACTACCCGGTCATGCCGCTCGAGGCGCTGTGGTCGTCGGCCGCCGGCGAGTTCGACCCGACGCGGCCGGACGGCTGGCAGTGGACCGTCATGATCATGCTGCCCGATGTCATCACGCCGGCGATGTTCCTCCAGGCCGTGGCGCAGGCGGCGCAGAAGCGGCCGAATCCGGCCTTCGAGCTGGCGCGGCTCGAGACGCTGCACGAAGGGCTGTGCGTGCAGGTGATGCACGTCGGGCCGTACGACGAGGAGCCGGTCACCATCGCCCGGATGCGGGCGTTCGCCGCCGAGCAGGGCTGCGAGCCGTACGGCCGGCACCACGAGATCTACCTGGGCGACCCGCGCCGCTCCGACCCGGCGAAGCTGAAGACCGTGCTGCGCCTGCCCGTCAGGAGAACCGGGGGATGACCACGCGCGAGCGGGTCTTGGCGGCGCTCCGCGGCGAGCCACACGACCGCGTGCCGGTCTGGACCTGGGGCATCCACCCGCAGCTCGGCGACGTGCACCCCAGCATCCAGCCGGTGGTGGACGCCTACCTGGAGCGGGGCGACACCATCGTCTGGCACGGCTTCCCCACCCCGCCGTTCGTCACCGCCTCCGACCAGGTCAGCGTCCGGGGCGAGCGGCGGCCGTCCGCGCTGCCCGACTTCGACGAGTCCTGGACGTTCTACATCACGCCCGCCGGAGAGCTGTCGCAGAGCACCTACGTCAGCCACTTCGGCCGGCCCGGGTACCAGAAGAAGTACCTGCTCGAGACCGAGGCGGACGTGGAGGCGATGCTGTCGGTGCCGTACGTGCCGGTCAGGCCGGATCCCGAGCCGTTCTTCGAGGCCGAGCGCCGGCTGGGCGACGGCGGGATCGCGATGGTCTCGCTGCCGTTCGACCCAATGTACGGCCTCAACCACCTCTGCGGCTCGGAGACCTTCGCCCTCTGGACGGTGGATCGGCGCGACCTGGTGCGGCTGGTGATCGCCGAGCTGCTGCGACGGCTGACCGACTGGCTCGACCACCTCCTGAGCCGGGGCGTGGGTCCGCTGTTCGGCTATGTCGGTCCCGAGCTGTGCATCCCCCCGCTCCAGTCGCCGGCGGACTTCGAGGAGTTCGTGGTGGAGCCGAACCGGGTGCTGCACGACCGCATCCGCGCGGCCGGCGGGATCGGCTTCGTCCACTGCCACGGCAAGGTAAACCAGGTGCTGGAGGGCTTCGTGCGGATGCACGCCGACGCGCTGCACCCCATCGAGCCGCCGCCGATGGGCGACGTCGCGCTCGACGAAGCGGTGGAACGGGTCGGCGGCAAGCTGTGCATCGTCGGCAACGTGCAGGAGCACGACATCCTGACCATGCCGACGCCGCAGTTCCGCGAGATGGGGCGGGCCACGGTGGAGACGGGGAAGCGCACCGGGCGGTTCATCCTGAGCTGCACCGCCACCCCATTCGGCTGGCCGACGATGACCGACCTGGCCCGCGACAACTGGCTCGCGATGCTGGGGGTGGGGCTGGAGGCGGGGCGGTACTGATACGCGGCATCGCAGACGCCGGCATCTCAACACAGAGGGCACAGAGAGCACAGAGATCCGGCACTCCGGCCCCAAAGACAAT
>JACPDV010000735.1 GCA_016183835.1 Armatimonadota bacterium | reverse complement strand
GCGGAAGATCACGGCCCCGATGCACGTGCCCACCACGCTCCCGCGCCCGCCGTTCAGACTCGCCCCGCCGAGCACCGCCGCGGCGATGGCGCTCAGCTCCCAGCCGCGCGCCGCCGTGGACTGCCCCGTGCCGTAGAAGGCCAGATACGAGCATCCCGCCAGCCCCGCGGTGAAGCCGGCCAGACCGTACACCACATGCTTCACCCGCCGCACGCGCACGCCGCTCAGCCGCGCCGCCTCCTCGTTGCCGCCCACCGCGTAGATCGCCCGGCCCAGCGCGGTGTGGCTCATCAGCGCCAGGAACACCGCGGCCACCACGACCAGCAGGATCGCCAGCGACGGCACCTGCGCGCCGAGCACCTCGATCCGCCCCTCACCCACCAGTCGCTGCAGCGCCGAGCCGCCGGGGAGCGTGATGGTGTGCCCGCCGGTGAGCAGGAACGCCAGCCCGCGGACGATGGAGAGCATCCCCAGGGTGACGATGAACGGCGGCAGCTTGGCACGCGTGATCACGGTCGCCGAGGCCAGTCCGCAGAGGGTGCCCGCGAGCAGCCCGGCCGCCACCGCCACGGGCGCCGGCCAACCGACCTGCGGCGTTAGGAGCCGCGCGGTGATCACCGCGGTGAGGGCGATCACGGAGCCGACCGAGAGGTCAATGCCGCCGCTGACGATCACCACCGTGGCGCCGATGGCAGCCAGACCGAGCACGGCGCTGTCGCGCACGATGCGCAGCACGCTGTCGGCGGAGAGGAACGGATTGGCCTGCCCCGGCACGCGCACCAGCCAGGCGAAGATGGCGACCTCCAGGAGCAGGACGCAGGTGATCCCCAGCTCCCGGGCGGCGAGGACGCGCTTCAGCATGGCGTCCGTGTACGGCGGACAGCGCCGGGCACCTCCGCCCTACCGCCGCCGCTGCTCGGTGGCCGCCCAGCGCGCCTGGGTCCGCCCGCGCAGGTCGCGCAGGAGCCCGGCAGTCGCCGTGGCCGCCAGCAGCGCCAGGCTGTAGGCCACCGACGAGCCCTTCGGCGCCCACGGTTTGCCGGCGGCCAGCCAGCCCACCGCCGCGTAGACGTAGAACCCGAGCTGCAGCCAGCCCAGCAGACGGAAGCCCCACCCCAGCGGCCAGCCGAGCAGCGTGCCGGCGGCAAGCGCCAGCAAGAGCCAGGGCACCATGAGCCGGCCCAGCTTGTGGGACAGGTAGAGCCACCAGATCGGATTGCGCCGCGGCGAGCGCAGCTCCGGGTGGAGGCGGAGGAGCTGGAAGTTGCCGGCGCAGGTCCGCACGCGCCGGTCGTACTCGTGCCGCCGCTGCATGGCGTAGGTCTCGATCGCCACCGCGTCGGCGGCGTAGACAAAGCGGTAGCCCTTGCACACCACCCGCAACGGCGTGAGCACGTCGTCGAGCACGCAGTTGTCGGGGAGCGGCTCGAACAGCTCGGTACGCACCGCCATCAGCGGCCCGGCGCCGCCCACGCAGGAGTGCACCCGGGCCTCGGTCGCCCGGAGCCAGGATTCGTAGCGCCAGAAGGCGCCGATGGGCACGGGCCGGCCCTCCGGGGTGCGGTACTCGACGGCGCCGGTGACGCCGCCGGTCTGCGGGTCGGCAAACCAACGCACAAGGCTGCCGAGCGCCGCGGGCTCGAGCGGCTGGCGGGCGTCGGTGAAGACCAGGATCTCGCCGCGCGCCTCGGCGGCGAGACGGTTGAGCTGGGCGGGCTTGCCCAGGTTGCCGGTGGCAGGGAGGAGCCGCAGTCGGCCGGCGGCCGCCGGCTCGGCGGCGAGCGTCTCGATCAGCTCGCGCGTGCCGTCGGTCGAGCCGTCGTCGGCGATCAGCACGTCGAGCCGGTCGGCCGGGTAGTCGCTCGCCCAGACGCTGCGAATCTTGCGGGACAGGTCACGAGTCTCGTTGAACGCGCTGATCACCAGCGTGACACTCGGCGGGGTCCCCTCGGCCTGCGGCTCCGGCCGGCGGCGGCGGCGGCGCGCGAGGGCGGCCAGGAGCAGCGGATAGCCGGCCAGCACCCACGCCAGGCCGGCTCCGCCAAGCCCTGTCAGCAGGATCGCCAGGAGCGCTCTCAACGCACTTTGCCGTCAGGATGTAGAGTTTTCGTTGAGCGCCGGAAGCTCCGACACCCCGTTGTCGCGGAATTGTACATCGGGCCGACCTCGGAACGGGAGGTGGGGTCCACAATCCCTGGCCAAATGCTTGCAAGGACTGGGAACTACAAAACAAACAACCCACGGAGAGATGGAGCCGCCCAGCACTGGGAGCGTTCCCCCCTCCAAACCTCGGCCCCCGCAACGCGGGGGCCGAGGCGGTTTGGGGGGTCAGCCGCGCTCGGCTGAGAAGGCCACTTCACCCTCCAGCACGTCGGTCCGCTTGACGTCCAGGTCGGCGTAGTGCACCGCGGCCCAGCGCGCCGCCTCCTCGGTCGACGCCACCGACTGGTCGAGGGTCTCGAAGATGTTGATGAACGTCACGTGGCCCACGCCCAAGTCCACCGCGTAGTACGCCACGAACCCGGGCATGGCGCGCACGATCGGCAGGAACCCCTCTTGCGCCCGGCGCAGGATCTCCGGCACCTGGTGCAGCGGCGCCTTGTACCGGCGCACCTCGATGTAGCGCGATTCGGTTGCGAGCGACTGGCTGGCCATGGGATCGCCCCTTTCGGCGCCGCCTGTGCGGCGCGCCCGTCCGTACAGCATGCGACTCCGCGGGCCGGCCCGCCGTGAAAAAACGGTTGCGGAGGAGCACTGCCGGGTGGCGGCCAACTCTCCTCGCCCGAGGTGATCGCCATGCGCCCCGCCGCCCTGGTCCTCGCCACCCTCCTCCCGCTTACGCTCGCCCGCGCCGACGACGCGCTTCGCCGCAGCTCCGTGTTCGTCGAGGGCGAGGACTTCGCGCCCGACGGACCGGGCTGGTCGCCGGGACAGGGCTGGAACGACGACATCTACACCGCCACCAGTGGCGACGCCGTACTCGGCAACAATGGCGACCAGGGCGAGGCGAAGCGTGAGGTCACCGTCCCCGCCGCCGGCACCTATCAGGTCTGGGCGCTGTACCTCAAGATCGGCGAGTACCCGGGCACCTTCGGCCTGCGCATCGAGCAGGGCGGCAAGGCCGTCTTCGATCAGCGTTACCGCACCAAGCCCGAGGGAGGCGACTGGCGGCCGGTGTGGGAGCAGTTCCCCGCCGAGCTGCAGGCCGGGCCCGCCACGCTCACAGTCTACCTCGCCCAGCCGGGCATCCGCCAGCGGCTCGACTGCGTGTTGATCACCCCCAAAGCCGACTACAAGCCGGACTATCACGACTTCGCCCCGCAGGTCTTCTGTCGCTACCGCGTGATCGCGCCGGCCGGCGCCGTGGTGCCTTCGGTGGACACCTACCTCCATCGCGCGCCGGTCTACTACTACGCCCCGGGCGCCTGGACCGCAAAGGGCTTCGACGGCACAGGCGAGCCGGTGCCGGCCGGAAGCTGGTCGCCGTGGGTCGATCTCAGCCGCTACATGGACTCGGGCAAGTGGCTGACCACGGTCAAGCTGCGGTTCCTCTCCGGCGGCAAGCCGGTCGAGCGCGTCAAGGTCGAGCTGCAGGTGGCGCCGGAGGCGGACGAGGCGCAGGCCCGGAGCTTCCCCGAGGACCTCGAAGGCGAGCTGGTGACGCTCGTCCTGCCCGGCGACCTGCGCAAGTTCCCCGCGGTGGCGACCACCGCGTCGCGGCTCTCCGCCCGCCACCTGGCCGACGTGAGGGCGCTGGGCCTCTCCGCCCCGCCGCCACCGGGACGGATCCCGCTCGAGCTGTGGGTCTGTGGCTGGGGCGGCGCCTATCATGCGCCGCGCATCCTCGCCGACGAGCTGGGCGCCGCAAGGCAGCTCGGCGCCACCTCCCTCAACGACCTTCACGGCCCGGCCCGCACCATCGCCACCCGGCTCGGCGTGCGGCAGCAGTACCTCAGCCAGTGGCTGCCCTACCAGGCCTGGACCTGCCCCACGACCGACAAGCAGCCGCAGATCATGGACGAGCACTTCGCCAAGGTCGCCGCGGACATCCGCAAGGACGATCCGCAGGGCCTGAACGGGCTCTACCGCAACATCCTCTGGGACGAGCCGGGGACCAGCGACCTCAAGCACCTCCGCGAGTGCCCGAGCTGCCTGGCCGCGTTCCGCGCATTCCTCAAGGCGCAGGCGCTCGAGCCGGCGGCGCTCGGCGCGGCGGACTGGGAGGCGGTCAAGCCCCTCGCCCGCGAGCAGGCGGTCGACGGGCCGAGCCGGAGGCTCCATGTGCAGAGCATCGCGTTCCGCGATCGGACCAACGCCATGCTGGTGCGCGCCGCGCGGCTGGCGGCGGAGAAGCACCTCGGCGCAGACGTGCTGCAGAGCGTCAACTTCACCGACGGCGCGCTGTCGGGCTGGGAGGCCGGGATGGTGCACGGGCCGGACTGGTTCCTCTACGGCCGCACGCAGGCCACCTCGCTGCTCTGGTCCGAGGACTGGGCCTGCCTGGGGCCGGAGGTGAGCGGCTACATCGTGGACATGCTCCGCGCCGCGGCGCGGCCGAACCGGCTGGCCGTGGGCGAGTACATCATCTGCAACCACGTGCCGACCCTCGAGCAGCGCGCCTTCTCCGCCCTGGCCCACGGCGCGAAGATCCTCCACTTCTACTGCTACGGCCCCTACTACGCCTTCGCTGACGGCATGGTGTCGGACAGCCCGGAGACGCAGAAGGCCCTCGCGCGCACGCTGCGGGGCATCGCGTCGGCCGACGAGGCGCTGGCCGCCGCCGCGCAGCCGCGGGC
>JACPDV010000734.1 GCA_016183835.1 Armatimonadota bacterium | reverse complement strand
CCGGAGAAGTGCGGCGCGAGCGGCGGGCGGGCGGGCATGGGGAGCAGCCCGGCGGCGCAGGCGACCTGCTCGCGCAGCTCCTGCCGGCGGCGGAGCCAGGCGGCGCGGGTACCCCAGGCGGGCGGCGCGACGCGGGTGTTGAGGTCGCGCGGGGCATCCTGGCGCTGGTCGTGGGCGGGCGGGACGGGCATGGCGGGCATCTCCGCGAGGGCGCAGGCCGAGCTGACCAGAACGGCAATCGCGGCTCGACGCAACAAGGGCGCACTCCGGGCGGGCGGTTCCCGGCCGGCGCGGGCGATCCTCCACATCTGGTCGCTCGCGGCACGTTCGGCCGAACCCGCCATTGCGCCGCGCCTCCAGAGATCGCATGATGGAGAGGTCGGGCTTGCGGCACCGGGTACGGTGTGGCGCCCGGTGATGGGGTGCCCTCATGCGATCGATGGTTATCATTGCTCTCTCCCTGCCGCTGTTCGGCTGCTCACACCGGCCGCTCTCGCCCGATGAGGAGCGGTTCCACGACGCCGTCGCCGACTTGCGCCACGCCCGGTCCGACGACGACCGCTTCTACGCGCTCAACGCCGCGGCGAAGAAGGGCTTCGTGCTGGGCAAGACGCCGCAGGCCAAGAAGTACGCCGAGGAGCTGCTCGAGCTGGCGCCGAAGTTCAAGTGGAACTGGAACTACGCTAACGCCATCCAGGACGGCAACCTCGTGCTGGGCCGCATCGCCTGCTGCGAAGGCAGGATGGACGACGCCAAGCGCTATCTGATGGAGGCCGGCAAGTGCGGCAACTCGCCGCAGTTGACGAACTTCGGGCCGGACCTCAACCTCGCCAAGGACCTGCTGGACAAGGGCGAGAAGGACGCCGTGGTGGAGTACCTGCAGCTCTGCCGCAGCTTCTGGCGCGAGCACGACGGCCGCCTCGACCGCTGGTGTGACGAGGTGCGGGCCGGCAAGTCGCCCGATTTCGGCCCGAACCTCCGCGACTGAGCCCGCCTTCGCACGCCCCTCGTCCCGCGAAGTTATCCACTGGGTTTTCCACACCCCATCTAGTTAACACACCGGACACAACGACTCGGTGTCGCGACAGGGGTGTTGGGCGGAAACCGGCTCCAGGAGCGGATTCTCGGCAAACGGGCCTGGCAACCGATTCCTAACAACCAGTTGGTGTGCCAGCGCCGACCGGGAGTTATCAGCCGGGGAGGGTGGACAACTGTGGAAAACCGCCGGGGGTTCTCCAACTCCGCTCCTCAGGCCTGTCCCCGGGCGATCTCTTGCAGCCGGCGGGCCTGTTCGTCGCGCTGGAGGGCGTGGATGAACTCCTCCAGGTCGCCGTCGAGCACTTCTTGCAGACGGTAGGAGGTCACCCCCACGCGATGGTCGGTCACCCGCCCCTGGGGGAAGTTGTAGGTCCGGATCTTCTCACTCCGGTCGCCCGAGCCCACCTGTCCGGCCCGCAGCCGGTTGGCCTCGGCTTCCTGCCGCTCGCGCTCCATCTCGAACAGCCGCGCCCGCAGCACCCGCAGGGCCTTCAGCTTGTTCTGCGCCTGGCTCCGCTCGTCCTGGCACTCGATCCGGATGTCGGTCGGCTTGTGGATCAGTCGCACCGCCGTCTCGTTCTTCTGCACGTTCTGGCCGCCGGCGCCCTGAGACAGGAAGAACTCCCACGCCAGATCGTTCGGGTCGACCTGCACGTCGATCTCCTCGGCCTCGGGCATCACCGCCACGGTGGCCGCCGAGGTGTGGATCCGGCCGGCGCTCTCGGTCTCGGGCACCCGCTGCACCCGGTGCGTCCCGCCCTCGTACTTGAGCTGCGAAAAGGCCCCCTGCCCGTTGACGGCGAACACCACCCGCTTGAACCCGCCGATGCCCGTGGGCTCGCTGCCCATCGATTCCACGGGCCAGCCGTGCCGGTCGGCGAAGCGCAGGTACATGCGCATCAGGTCGGCCGCGAAGAGGGCCGCCTCGTCGCCCCCGGTGCCGGCGCGGATCTCGATCAGCACGCTCCGCTCGTCGGCGGGGTCGCGCGGCAGCAGGAGCAGCTTCAGCTCCTCCATGGCCTCGGCCTGCTGCGGCTCGAGCTCGGCGATCTCGGCCTCGGCCAGCTCGCGCAACTCGGGGTCGCCGCGCATCTCCAGCGCCTGCGCCAACTGGCCGGCCCGCTGGCGGTAGAGCTGGTACAGGTCGACGATCTTCTCCAGCCGGGCGAGCTCTCGGCCGACCTCGCGCGCCTTCTGCAGGTCTTGGTAGACCTCCGGGCGAGCCATCTGGCCGCCGAGCTCTTCGTAGCGCAGCAGCAGTTCGTCGAGCCGGGTCTCGAGGTCACTCTGGGGATCCATGCCGTTTCCAGTGGGCTGCCGCCGCCCGAATGCCGCCGGTAGGGGCGACCGGCAGGTCGCCCGCGTCCCGCAAGAGCCGCCGCCAACGCCGGGCGACCTGCCGGTCGCCCCTACCCGTGATGCCCAGGCGCCGGGCGACGTGCGCCACCAGGTGTCGGCGATCAGCCATCAGCCACGACCCCGCCCTGCCGCTCGCACGTCAGCTCGCCGGTCTCCTCCGCCCGCCGCACCGCATTGAAGCTGGCCAGCGCCACCTCGAGCATGTCCGGCGTCGGCTCGCGGGTGGTCAGTCTCTGCATCGCCAGCCCGGGCCAGATCAGCGCGCGCAGGCAGGCCACCTGGCTGTACTTGCCCACCAGCCGAATCAGCTCGTAGCTGAGCCCCGCCACCAGTGGCAGGCAGGCCAGACGCATGCCGATCCGCGGGAAGATGCTCTGGGTCCACGGCAGGAAGCAGAACACCACCAGGCTCATCACCACCACGATGAAGGCGAAGTTCGTGCCGCAACGCGGGTGGATCACGCTCATGTCGAGCACGTCGTCGACCTCGAGCCGGCGGCCGGCCTCGAAAGCGTTGACCACCTTGTGCTCGGCGCCGTGGTACATGAACACCCGCCGAATGCCGCCCAGGAAGCCGATCACCACGATGTAGCCGACGAACACGAGCAGCCGCACCACGCCCTCGACGAGATTGAGGAAGAGGCGGTCGTCGCTGCGGCCGAGCCAGCGGCCGATCAGCGCGGCGAGGGCGTTGGGCAGGAAGACGAACAGCGCCACGCCGATCAGGAAGCCGATGGCCATCGCCCCGGCGACCGCGCCGGTGGCCAGCGCGCCGGCGCTGCGGGACTCGCCCTCCTCGCTCGGCAGGGCGAGGACGGGCAGCACGGCGGTCAGCGGCGCAGCCTGGAGGTTACCCGAGCGCTCGAGCGTGCGGAGCCCGAGGGCGAGCATCTCGAAGAGGGCGATCACGCCGCGCACGAGCGGAATCTTCTTGAGCCACGGGCGGTGGTAGAAGACGCTGGGGACGACCTCGG
>JACPDV010000748.1 GCA_016183835.1 Armatimonadota bacterium | reverse complement strand
TCCGGGCGGATCAGCCGGCGGCGAGGCGGCTCGCGGCGCCGACCATCTCGTGTGCGGCGCGGCGGATGTCGCGCACCTGCGGGATGCAGGCGTCCTCCAGCGGCGGGCTGTAGGGGATGGGCGTGTCGGCGCCGCCGAGGACCCGCGGGGGGCAGGCCAGCGCATCGAAGGCCTCCTCGGTCACGCGCCGGACAATCTCCGCGCCCGCGCCGCCGCGCGCCGGCGCCTCGTGCACCACCAGCAGCCGGCCGGTCTTCCGCACCGACCGGGCGATGGTGTCCACGTCCAGCGGCACCAGGCTGCGCGGGTCGACCACCTCGATGTCGATCTCGCCGGCCAGCGACTCCGCAGCTTCCAGCGCCTTCACGACGGCGTAGGAGGTGGCCACGAGAGTCAGGTCGCGCCCGGGCCGCTTGACGTCGGCGAGGCCGAGGGGCACGAGGTGCTCGCCGTCGGGCACGGGTCCGACCGTGGCGTGGAGCAACCGGTGCTGGATGAAGACCACCGGCCCGTCATCGCGGATGGCGGACTTGAGCAGCCCCTTGGCGTCGGCGGGCGTGGCGGGAACCACGACCTTCAGCCCGGGGGTGTGCATGAACCAGGCTTCGAGGCTCTGGCTGTGGTGCCCGCCCTCGCGAGTGCCCATGCCGGCCGGCGTGCGGATCACCATCGGCGCGGTCACCCGGCCGCCGGACATCAGTCCGACCTTGGCGGCCTGGTTGCAGATGGGGTCCATGCAGACGGTGACGAAATCGCAGTACATGATCTCGACCACCGGCCGCAGGCCGACCATGGCGGCGCCGACGGCCAGGCCGGTGAACGCGGATTCGCTGATGGGCGTCTGGAACACGCGCCTCTCCAGGAAGGCAGCGAAGAGGTCATCTGCCTCGCGCACGGGGCCGATGTCTTCGCCGATGAGGAAGACGCGCTCGTCGCGGTTCAGCTCCTCGCGGAGCGCTTCGCCGATGGCGGAAGAGTAGGTGAGCTGTCGCATTCCGGGCTCCTCGAGTGCACGCGGTCCCACGCCGAGGACGGGCAGGGCAACTGCGTTTCAGCGGTAATAGGTCTCGAAGTTCTCCACCAACTCCTTGACCAGCTTGAGCAAGCTCAGTCCTAGGCGGCCGCGGCGAGGGTCGGACGGCCAGGCGTAGTCACACGGCGCCACCACAGCACCGCCGGCTTCCCAGGGGTATTCCGGGTTGGGTCCGCCACCGGCCTCAGCCGGCGCAAGCTGCTCGGCTTCCCTGGCGGTTGGTAGCACGCTGTCGACGAATGCCCGCCACTGGGAACGGGAGTTCGCACGCCAGGGCTCCAGTGGGCCACGGTCTTTGAGCCTCCGAATCATCTGGGTCAGCGCTGCGTGCGAGCCCCGCAGGACGGTCACCTCGACCCCTGACCACGCTAAGCCGGCCTTCGCCAGCTTCTCGCAGGCCATCTGAAGATAGTGGAGTTGGTCGTGAACCGGCGCTGCGCGCTCGCCGTGCTCTCCGTGCAGCCTCTCGTAGAGCGCGTAGTCCGATCGTGCCTGGCGCAGATAGGCCTCCCACCACGTCATCAGGCCGCCTCCTCGCGGACGTCGTCGGGTCCTATCGAGATGGGGTCTCTGGCCCGAAACCCATCTGGCAACTTCCAGCCCTTCCGACGCCGCTGGACTTTGGCCCAGTCGTCAGGGTGCATCACGGCGATCCAGATGGACGGATAGTCGTCGGACCGACCGAACCGGAAGGGGTACACCATGTCTGCGGGCAGCTCTTCCGGGTCGATCTCCACCAGCCGGAGCGGATCGTCGTCGCCGTCTCCGCCAAACCACAGGATGTGGTCGGTGCTCGGTGAGCCCTCAAAGTGATCCCGGCACACCCTCAGCACCGCCTCCGGCAGCTTCCGCTTGCTCATCTCGCCCGCTCCTCCGCATAGGATACCCCAGCTCCCGGTACCCTCTCCGGCCACGGGCTCGAGATCGCGAACGCCACCGCCGCGTCCAACTCCGCGTGCACCTCGGCCTCCAGCGCGCCGCGCTCCGCCGCGCTCAGGAGCCCCTCCGCAGCCAGCCGCTCGCCGTGGACCACCAACGGGTCGCGCTGCTTCCAGGCCGCGCACTCGTCCGGGTGCTGGTGACCGTGCGCCACCCCGCAGTGGCCCTCGAACCGGTAGGTTTTCGCCTCCAGCAGTGTCGGCCCGCCGCCGTCGCGGGCGCGGTCCACCGCGTCCTTCGCCGCCGCGTACATGGCCAGCACATCCTGCCCGTCCGCCACCACGCCGGGCAGCCCGTAGCCCGCCGCGCGCGCCGCCACGTCCGGCTCGCTCAGGGCGATGGCCGCGGGGGTCGAGTTGGCATACAGGTTGTTCTCGCAGACGAAGAGCACCGGCAGCTTCCACAGCGTCGCCAAGTTGAGCGCCTCGTTGAAGGTGCCCTGGTTCGCCCCGCCGTCTCCGAAGAACGCCACCGACACGTCCCGCGTGCCGCGGTATTTGGCGGCGAAGGCCGGTCCCAGCGCCAGCGTGAGCTGCGCCCCGATGATGCCGTTGCCGCCGAGGAAGGCGATGTCGGGATCGAAGAGGTGCATCGACCCGCCGCAGCCGCGGCTGCAGCCGGTGGCGCGGCCCATCAGCTCGGCCAGCGCCGCGTCCATGCTCCCGCCCTTGGCCAGGAAGTGGCCGTGGCTGCGGTGGCTCGAGAACGCCGCGTCGCCCGGACCGAGGTTGGCGCAGACGCCCACGGAGACCGCCTCCTGGCCGATGGAGAGGTGTACCGCGCCGCCGATCATGCCGCGGCTGCTGAACTCGTAGCTGACGCAGGTGAGCAGCTCCGCGGCGCTCTGCGCCTCCTCCTCCGCCGACTCCACCGCGAAGTAGCCGGCGTAGTCGTAGAAGTCCTTCAGCCGCGACTCGAACGCGCGAATGCGCAGCATGCGGCGCAGCAAGTCGATTCTCAGCTCACGCTCCATCCCCGCTCTCCTCCTCCGGCCGGCCGGAGCGAACCACCTCGCGCGGCGAACCGGGCGGCAGTTCGGAGCCGCGGCGAGGGATCCTGCCGGCCGCCGGGAAGCCCCGCGGGAGAGGTGAGGAGTTGTTGCCGGTTGTCCTCTGGCTGAGCTGCGCGGTCGCCGGCGCGCCGGTCGCGCCGCCGGGCGGGCGGGCCGAGCTGGTGGCCGAGTCGCTGACCGTCCAGCTCGGCCCCAAGTCGTGCACGGTGGTCGTCGAGCCCACCGTGGCCACGAACGCCGCCCGCGTTGCGCTGGTGTGGCGGGTGCCCCGGCCGGCGCAGGCGGAGCTGGCCGAGCGCGGGCTGGGCGACCGGCTGGCGGCGATCGTCCGCGCCTCCAGGCCGGTGGTGTGGCACGCCAGGCCGGTGTGGACCACGACGCCGCGAGCCTGGCGGATGTGGCGTGCGGGCGACTACGGTGCGGCCGTCGCGGGGGCGACGGTGGTGGCGGCCGGGACCGGCGGCAGGGCGGAGATGGCCTGGGCAGGCGCGGCTTCGGCCCTGGCCGCCAACCTGCGAGCATGGGGCTTCGAGCCCTCGCCCGGCCTTGACGCCTGGGCGGACCGGGGAGCCCCGGGCGAGGTGCTGTTGGCGGTGTACCACCTCGGCCGCCGGTCCGCGGGCTTGCGCGCGGTGGCGCTGCCGGCG
>JACPDV010000147.1:3488-4290 GCA_016183835.1 Armatimonadota bacterium | reverse complement strand
GGGGGCCGGAGCGGCTGACGGAGAGGCGCCGTGAGCCCCGTCGGCGAGATCCTCCTCAGCTCCACCACCCGCTTCACCGCCCAGTGCGCCGATCCGGACGCCGCGCCGGCGCTCGGGTCGTTCGTCGTGGTCGACAGCCCGCCGGGCAGCGCCGTGGCGGTGGTCGCCGAGGTGCGGGCCGCGAGCGCCGATCCCAATCGCCGGCCGTTCGCCTACGGACTCGACCCCGACGAGCTGTACCGCCAGCAGCCCCAGCTCCGTGACCTCCTTACCACCGAGTTCGATGCCCTCCTCATCGGCCACGACCAGGGCGGCGGCTGGCGTCAGCTCCTCCCTCCCCAGCCCCCGCGGCTCCATCACCTGGTCTATGCCGCGCCGCCCGACGTGGTCCGCGCCGTGGCCGAGGGCGGAGACTGGCTGCGCACGCTCGCCGCCGCCGAGGCCGCCGACGACGTGCTCGCCGCCGCCGTCCGGGCCAGCCTGGCCGCCCTCGACCCCGGCAGCGTCCGCGAGACCCTGATCGCCACCGGCCGCACCCTGGCCCGCCTCCTCGGCGACGACTACGACCGGCTGCAGGCGCTCCTCCGGAGGATTCAGCGATGAGCGAACGGCTCGGCCTGATCACCCGCGGCAGCCTGCTCGAGGGCCTCGAGCTCAAGCTCGACCCCGGCGTCTCGGTGGAGGAGCTGCGCGCCGGGCAGTACGTGGTGATCCGCGGCGACCGGCACGTCTTCTACACCATGATCACCGATGTCTGCCTCGAGAGCGCGTCGCCCGAGATCCCAGTCCGCCCGCCCGACGA
>JACPDV010000147.1:0-3445 GCA_016183835.1 Armatimonadota bacterium | reverse complement strand
CCGCCCGCTCCTCCAGCTTCCACTCGACGCCGCGGAGGACGACCTCGAGAGCGCGCAGGTCAAGACCATCCCCGGCCACTTCCGCGCCGCCCACCGCGCCGGCGACGAGGATGTGGCGCGCGTGTTCGGCAGCGAGGACGGCGCCGGGCGCTGGCACGTCGGACGGCCGCTCGACATGGAGACGCCCGTCTGCCTCGACCTGGCCCGCTTCGTGGAGCGCAGCAACGGCATCTTCGGCAAGACCGGTACGGGCAAGACCTTCCTCACCCGGCTGGTCCTCGCCGGGCTGCTCCTCAAGTGTCCGCGCGACGTGGTGAGCCTCGTCTTCGACATGCACAACGAATACGGCAACGCCGCCCGGCAGGAGGGCTCGACCGCGCAGGTGCCCGGGCTGCGGCAGCTCTTCCCCGAGCGCGTGGCGATCTACACGCTGGACCGCGAGTCGACCCAGCGCCGCGGCGGGAAGTGGGATGGAGAGCTGCAGCTCGGCTACGACGACCTGGAGCCCGCCGACCTCTACGCCATGCGCGAGGAGCTGGGGCTGAGCGAGCCGGGCTGCGACACGGTGGCGCTCCTGGAGGGGCAGTTCGACCGCGACTGGTTGGCCAAGCTGTTGGCCTGTGACGACTTGAAGGACCTGGCCGAGCGCATCGGCGCCCACGAGGGCGCGCTCCGTGCCGTGCGGCGGAAGCTGCAGCGGCTGACCAAGCTGTCCTTCCTCCATCCCACCATCCCGGAGTCCGCCCGCCACGCCGTGCGCGAGATCGTCAAGCGCCTGACCGACGAGCGGCAGCACGTGGTGCTCGAGTTCGGCAACGTCACCAGCCTGCTGGGCTACCTGCTGGTGGCGAACGTGCTGACCCGCAAGCTGCATGCCGAGTGGGTGCTGCGCAGCGAGCAGTACCACGCCACGCAGCAGGCCGCGGACCGCCCGCCCCAGCTCATCATCGCCGTGGAGGAGGCGCACAAGTTCCTCAATCCCGAGGCGGCGCGGCAAACCTCCTTCGGCTCCATCGCCCGCGAGCTGCGCAAGTACTTCGTCTCGCTCCTGATCATCGATCAGCGGCCGAGCGGCATCGACGAGGAGATCCGCTCCCAGCTCGGCACCCGGATCACCGCGCAGCTCAGCGACGAGCGCGACATCGACGCCGTCCTGGCCGGCACGAGCAACGCCTCCGGGCTGCGCACCGTGTTGGCGGGGCTCGACAGCAAGCAGCAGGCGCTGGTCTTCGGCCACGCCGTGCCGATGCCGGTGGTGCTCCGCACGCGGCCCTACGACGAGGGTGTGGCCACCGTCCGACGCCAGATCGCGGAAGACACGCAGGGGGTCATGGGCGGCGACGTGCGGACCTCGCTATGGTGACATGCCGCTACCCGTCACGCCGTGGCGCGGATCTTCGAAGGGCTGCTCGTGGACAAGGGCATCGCGCTGCGCGGCAGGTGCATCATCGATCCGGACGGCGTGCTGCAATGGGCCAACGTCAGCAACTGGAGCACCGGCCGAAGCGTGGACGAAGTGCTCCGCACGCTCGCCGCGCTCCAGACCTGCGGCCGCATGCCGTGCGGCTGGCAGCCGGGGGAAGCGACCATCCAGTGATGAGTGCGGAGTGATGAGTGATGAGTCCCGGATTAGGAGTCACCGTTCGGGACTCATCACTCATCATTCATCCCTCATCGCTTCCGCGGCGAGCGCCAGGCACGCCGCGATGCGCGCTCGCGCGGTGAGTCCCCAGTGGGCGGCGCGGAGCCATTCGGCGGCCCACCAGCCGCCTTCGGTGGTCGGCCCGTAGAGCCGGCGGTGAAGCTCGGTCAGCCCGTCCGGGTCGTACCGCGACCAGGCTTCGCCGAGCACTTCGCAGGCGGCGTTGCGCACGGCGCCGTCCTCCGCCCGGAGGCGCCGCGGGGGGCGCAGCTCCTGCTCCGCCTGCTGGAGCACCCGGAGCGCGAGCGACGGCGGCCAGGGCGCATGGCACATCGCCGCCGCCCGGAGCGCGCCACGGAGGAACGCCGGCTCCAGCCCGGCCACCGCGCCCACGGCCCGTGGCGGGTCGCGGCTGCCCCAGAAGCGGAACAGCAGCTCGGCGGTGAGCAGGACCGCTTGCACCGCGGGGTGGCTCGGGGAGGCGCGGGCGGGGTCGGGGAGCTCCAGACCCAGGTGGGCGCGCAGCACCCGGTGCGCCTCTTCCAGCCAGTGGTCGGAGCAGGGGATGTAGCCGCCCAGCTCCACGATCGGTTTGAGCCGCTCGATCTCGGCGTCCACGGCGGCGTAGTCGTGCTGGAAGACGCGCTTGTCCAGCCCGCCCACGCCGCGGAGCTCGCGGCCGTACTTCTGCCGCCACGGCGCGAACGACGCCGCCCACGTGCCCACCTCGATGGGGAACATGACGTTCACGCCGTGGTCGAGCCAGGTGGGGATCAGCTCGTCGATCAGACCGTCGCAGTCGAGCGAGACGAGGCGGATCCCGTGCTGAGCGCAGAGATCGGTGATCCGCTTGTAGTGCGGCCCGACCTTGGCATGGAAGAGGCGCGGGTTGACCAGCGGCCCGTTCTTGAAGCAGATGTCCTCCCAGAAGTGCGCGATGTCGAAGGTGGCGCCGGACTCGAGCGCGGCCTCGGCGCAGCGGTAGGCGAGGTCGGCGTTGACCTCCAGCATTTCGTCCAACAGCGGCTCGTCGTCGGCGATCAGGAGGCTCAGGCCGACCACGCCCATGTAGTCGCGCAGCGCGCCGTAGAGGCTGCCGCAGTGGAGCAGCACAGCTTCGTCGCGCGGACCCATGAGCCACTCGCAGCCGCCGTCGCCGAACGGCTTGTAGACGCCGCCGCAGTTGACCGACGCCTGTGTCACGCGCTCGGGCTGGAACTCCAGCCGCCACCGGAACTCGGCGTCCCACTCGGCGCGGCCCTTGAGCAGGTGGTCCACCTCGGCGGGGATGCTCTGGTTGAGCGGGCTCCACATCAGCACGTTGCCCCAGCCGTTGAGGTACTTGCGCCGCCCGTCGGGCAGCTCCTCGAGCAGCTTGCCGGGGAAGGCGGGGCGGATCCGCATGTCCGGGCCAAAGACCCGATGGTAGTTGCCGTCGAAGCCGAGCTTGCGGGAGAGGGCGTCCTCGCCCGGCGAGCCGTCGCCCTGCAGGGCGTCCCGGGCCTCCTCGGCGGTGAGGTGCCCTTCGTCCCGCCAGCGCTGGATGGTGCGCTCGAGGAAGCCGAAGTGGAGGATGGGCAGGCGGTCGTAGGGCTGGTAGTCGAGGACGGCGAGGATCCGCTCGCGGGTGGTCATGCGCGGCTCCGGGTCGGAGGGAAGTATACCATTCGGGTGACCCGGGGTACCCCCTCCTTGCCAAGGAGGGGGCAGGGGGAGGTCCAGTCTGTCACGTCGTGCGAGGCCCGGGCTGGATCTCACCCCGGCCCGCTCCTTGGCAAGGAGACGGGGCCGGAATGGAGGCGA
>JACPDV010000742.1 GCA_016183835.1 Armatimonadota bacterium | reverse complement strand
TGATCATGCGCGGCATCATCGAGGAGCTGTACCGCCGCGTGCCCGCCCTGCGCGGCGTGATCGTCTCCACCCACTGCCACGACGACCTGGGCCTCTCGGTGGCCAATTCGCTGGCGGCGGTGGAGGCCGGCGCGCGGCAGGTCGAGTGCACCATCAACGGGCTGGGCGAGCGCGCCGGCAACGCCGCGCTCGAAGAGATCGTGATGGCCCTCAAAGTACGTCATGACTATTACGGGCTGGAGACCGGAGTGGTGACGCAGGAGCTGTACCGTTCCAGCCAGTTGGTCTCGCGCCTGACCGGCATGGCCGTGCAGCGCAACAAGGCCATCGTGGGCGAGAACGCCTTCGCCCACGAGGCCGGTGTGCACCAGGACGGCATGTTGAAGGACAGCCGCACCTATGAGATCATGAGCCCGGCCGACGTGGGCGTGCCCGAGAGCCGGCTCACGCTGGGCCCGCGCTCCGGCCGCCACGCGCTCCGCGCGCGGCTGGAGGAGTTGGGCTACGCGCTCTCGGACGACGAGCTGAACCGCGCCTACGACCGCTTCCTGCAGGTCGCCGAGCGCAAGAAGCACGTCTTCGACGAAGACCTGGTGGCGCTGGTGGAGGACGAGATCCGCGACCTGCCCGAGCGCTTCCACCTGGTCTGGGCTCAGGTCTGCACGTCGACCGGCCAGGACGCGGTGCCCACCGCCACGGTGATCATCCGCACGCCGGAGGGCGAGGTCTGCGACGCGGCCACCGGCGACGGCGGCGTGGACGCGGTCTACCGGGCCATCGAGCGGGTCACCGGCGTGGTGCTCGAGCTGCAGGACTACCGGCTCCGCGGCGTCACCGGCGGGCAGGACGCCATGGCCGAGGCGACGGTGAAGGTCTCGCGCGGCGGGCGCGCAATCACCGGCCGCGGCGCCAGCACCGACATCTTCGAGGCCAGCGCGAAGGCCTACCTCGACGCGGTGAACAAGGCGGTCTGGATCGAGGAGAGCCGCGAGCGGAACGGGCACGCCACGGTGGCGGAGCAGTCGCAGCCGTAGCGCGACGTAGTGTCTCCGGCCCCCTCTCCCCCCGGGAGAGGGCTGGGGTGAGGGCAGCACGCGGATGTCGGCGCGCAAGCCGGTGGCGGCCTCCGACCCTCACCCCAACCCTCTCCCAGGGGGAGAGGGGGCCGGACCGGAAGGGAGGGTGGCGAACGCATGGCCCTGAAGGACATTCCGGCGGAGCGGGTCGCCGTGTGCGGCGCGGGCTACTCCGGGCAAGCGATCACTCGCACCCTCCGGCGCATGGGCAAGCAGGTGGTGGTGACCGACAGCCGCCCCGCCGAGAAGCTCGAAGCTGCCGCCCGCGTGTTTGCCGACCTCGAGGCCGAGGTGCACTACGGCGCCCACGACGAGGCGGTTCTCGCCGGCACGGACCTGGTCGTGGTGTCGCCCGGCGTGCCGTTCGACACGCCCTCGCTGGTCTCATTGCGGCAGCGCGGCGTGCCGGTGTGGGGCGAGGTGGAGCTGGCCGCACGCCTCAGCGACGCCCGGCTGGTGGGCGTCACCGGGACCAAGGGCAAGTCCACGACCTGCGCCCTGGTGAGTCTCATGCTGGACGCCCCGCTGGCCAACAGCGAGGCCTACGCCGCCCGCGGCGTGCCGCTGGTGGAGCTGCTCGCCGACAATCCCGACGCGCCCGTGGTGGTGGTGGAGATCACCTCGTACCAGCTCGAGAGCATCGAGACGCTCCGGCTGTGGGTGGCGGCCCTGCTCAACATCGCCGAAGACCACACCGACCGGCACCCGACGCGCGAGAGCTACATCGCCGTGAAGAGCCGGATCTTCGAGAACCAACAGGCGGACGATCGCTCGGTCTACAACCTGGACGATCCGGCGGTGCGCGCGGTGGGCGAGCGGCTGAAGACCACCCGGATCGGCGTGAGCGAGCGCGAGGAGCCGGAGCTGGGGGTGTGGAGCACGCCCGAGGGGATCTTCGCCCGGCTGCCGCAGGCGGTGGGCGGGTTCGCGGGCCGGCTGGCGGGCTGGGACGCCGTCGCGCCGGCGCTGCGGGTGCTGCGGCCGAGTCTTCTCGCGGCGCTCGGCACAGCGCTGATGGCCGGCGCCGACGTGGCCGCCGCCCGCCGGGTGGTGAGCGAATTCGAGGGGCTGCCGCATCGCATGGAACGGGTGCGCGAGTGGCGCGGCCTCACGTTCGTCAACGATTCGAAGGCGACCAACCCGCTGGCCACGGAGAACGCCATCCGGCAGAGCCCGGCGCCGGTGGTGCTGATCGCCGGCGGGCAGACCAAGGGGATCGACCTGGCGCCGCTGGCCGAGCCGTTCAGGCGCCTGCGCGCGCTGGTGCTGATCGGCCAGGACGCGAGGCTGCTCGGCGCGGTGGCCGGGACGGCCGGGGTGCGGGCGGTGCGCTACGCGGCGGACCTGGAGGCGGCGGTGGGGGCGGCAGTCGAGCTGGCGGAGCCGGGCGACTGGGTGGTGCTGTCGCCCTGCGGCGCCAGCTTCGACATGTTCGAGAACTTCGCGGCGCGGGGGGAGCGCTTCCGTGAGATCGTGCACGCTTTACCCGGCTGACGAGCCGCTGCAACGCCCGCGCAACGAAACTGGGCTTGACAGACCCCCCTTCTACATGGAACAAAGGGTCCAGGCCGGTGCCGCTCGGCGGGGCGGGGTGTCAAAGCTACCAACCGCCTCGAAGTGCCGCGGCCCGGTGAGTCCATGCAGCAAGAGAATGACCCTTCCTGGCTGACGGAGACCAGCGGCGACGCCGACTGGGTGGCGTTCTCGGCCGACTCCCTGGGACTCGAGCTGGCCCAGGACACGCGCCTGCTCACCCGCGAGGACGAGCAGAGCCTGGCGCGGCGCACCGAGACCGGGGATCAGGCAGCGCGGCAGCGCTTCATCGAGGCCAATCTGCGTCTTGTCGTCTCCATCGCCCGCCACTACCAGGGGCACGGGGTGCCGCTCAGCGACCTCATTCAGGAAGGCAACAGCGGGCTGATTCAGGCGGTGGACCACTTCGACTATCGCAAGGGCACGCGTTTCAGCACGTGCGCCACGCTGTGGAT
>JACPDV010000726.1 GCA_016183835.1 Armatimonadota bacterium | reverse complement strand
GAGGCGGTCGCCGAGATCCGCCGCTGCGTCCGCGAGCACGAGATGGTGGGCGTCAAGCTGTGGGTCGCGGCCCTCGCCTCGGACCCGCGGGTGATCGAGGTGGTCCAGGCGGCCACGGAGATCGGCCTGCCCGTGCTGCAGCATGCCTGGGTCAAGACCGACGGCAACTTGCCCGGCGAGAGCACGCCGGCCGACGTGGCGCGGCTCGCCCGGGCCGTGCCCGACGCGCACATCATGATGGCCCACCTCAACGGCCACGGGCTGCGCGGGATCGAGCGCGTGGCCGCCTGCACCAACATCCTCGTGGACACGGCCGGGGGCGATCCCGAGGCGGGCATGGTGGACATCGCCTGCGCCCGGCTCGGTTACCGCCGGGTGGTCTTCGGCTCCGACGCGCCGATCCGCCACTACGGCGTGCAGATGGCCAAGATCCTCGCCGCCGCGGTGCCGGACGAGCAGAAGCGCGCGATGCTGTGGGACAACGCCGTGCGGCTGCTCCCGCCCTGGGCCTGCTGCCGCTGACGGGAGTCGGTACCGTGATCATTGACTGCAATGCCTCCGCCGGCACCTGGCCTACTCGCCCGCCGCTCGAGGCCGGCGTGGGCGACGTCTGGCGCTCGCTCCACACCCACGGCGTGGAACGCGCCTTCATCGCGCACCTCGCCTCGGCGTGGTGCCGCAACCCGCACTTGCCCAACCGCCAGCTCCTCACCGACGCCGCCGGACACCCGGAAGTGTCGCCGGTGCCCACCCTGGACCCCACCGTCCACACCTGGCGCGATCACCTGGCCCTGCTCAGCCGGGCCGGCAGCGTGCGCATGGTCCGGCTCCTGCCCGCCTACGGTCCGTACGACCTGGAAGAGGCCGACGAGATGCTCGACGAGCTGCGCCGCGTTGGGCTCGCCGTGCAGGTGCAGACCCGCCTGGAGGACCCCCGGCTCCATCACCCGCGCGCCCGGGTGCCCGACCTGCCGGCCGCCGAAGTGGTCAAGATGGCCCGGCGACACCACACCCTGACGGTCTTCATCGGCGGCGCCCGGTTCGCCGAGCTGCGCGCGCTGCGCGACGAGATCCTCGACCTCAAGCTCTGCTACGCCGACACTTCGCAGTGCGACGGCATGGACTCGATCCGCGTGCTGTGCGAGGAAGGTCTGCGAGACCGGCTGGTGTATGGCAGCCACGTGCCGCTGTTCGAGGTCGCCGCGGGGCTGAGGCGGGTGCTCGACGGGCTCGACGACGAGACCGCCGGCCTGACCCTGGGAGGCCACGCCACCCGCGCTCTCTGAGAGGGGCAGCGTCGTGGAGAGTCAGTCCCGCCGCCGGCTCTGGTTCTGGCTTGGGCCTGCCGTGGCCGTGCTGCTGTGTCTCTGCGTGGACATCCGGCCGGGTCAGCCGCAGGTCACGCAGATGGCCGCCGTGGCCGCGTGGATGGCCATCTGGTGGCTCAGCGAGGCGGTCGAGCTGGCGGTCACCGCGCTCCTCCCACTGGTGCTGTTCCCCTTCCTCGGGCTCCTCTCCCACAAGGATGTGGGGCTGCTCTACCTCGACCACAACAGATTCCTCTTCATCGGCAGCTTCGTCGTGGCCCTGGCGCTGGAGCGGGTCGGGCTGCACCAGCGCATCGCGCTCCAGACCGTGCTCCTCTTCGGCGCCTCGCCGCGGCGGCTGCTCCTCGGCTTCCTCCTCGCCACCGGCTTCCTCTCCTTTTGGATGGCCAACACCGCGGCGACGATGATCATGATCCCGCCCGTCCTGGCGGTGCTCGGCAAACTCGAAGAGAACCATTCCAAGGAGGAGCTGAAGCCGCTCGGCGTGGCGCTGCTGCTGGCCGTGGCCTACGCGGCGAGCATCGGCGGAGTCGGCACCCTGATCGGCACGCCCACCAACCTGGTGCTGGTGCGCACGCTCCACAAGGTCTACCCGGCCGCGCCGGAGCTGAGCTTCGTCCGCTGGATGCTGCTCGCCGCGCCGCTCTCCGCCGTCATGCTCCTGGCGGCCTGGGGCGTCTTGAGCTTCCTCTACCTCCGCCGCGTGCACGTGGGAGCCGTGGACCGGCAGCAGTTCCGCGAGGAGTACCACCAGCTCGGGCCGCCCACCTACGACCAGAAGGTGGTGCTCGTGGTGGCCGAGCTGATGGCCTTCATGTGGATCTTCCGCGCCGACGTGGATCTGGGGTCGATCACCGTCGGCGGCTGGAGCGGCGTCCTTGGACCCAAAGCTGACTTCCTTGGTGACAGCACGGTGGCCATGCTCGCCGCGCTGGTGCTCCTGCTGGTGCCCTCGCGCGCCCGGCCGGGCCGGACCATCATGACCTGGGGCGATCTGCGCGATCTGCCCTGGGGCATCGTCCTGCTGCTCGGCGGCGGCCTGGCGCTGGCGTCGGGCTTCCAGAAGTCGGGGCTCTCGGACTGGTGCGGCGAGACCCTCCAGCACCTCGGCCGGCCGTCGCCCTTCCACCTCGCGATGATCGTCTGCTTCCTGCTCGTGTTCCTCACGGAGTTCACTGCCAACACGTCCACAGTGGAGCTGGTCCTGCCGATCCTGGCGGCGCTGGCGGCGAAGCTGCACTACAACCCGCTGTTCCTCATGGTGCCCGCGACCATCTGCGCCTCGATGGGGTTCATGATGCCGGCCGGCACGCCGCCGAACGCCATCGTCTTCTCCACCGGGCGGGTCTCGGTGTGGCAGATGGCGACCACGGGGATCCTGCTCAACATCACGGGCGCCGTGCTGACGACGGTGGCGATCCTGACCTGGGGCCGCCACGTGCTGGGTGCCGACCTGCTGCTCTACCCGCCTTGGGCGCGCTGAGGTTACCGTCCCAGGTCGATCGGCGGGCTGGCCGGTTCGCCGAGGTGCGGGTACGGGTTCCAGAGCGTGTCGGCGGCACCGGTGGTGAAGCTGAACATCACGGTCTGCGGGCCGGCACTGGTGACCAGCTCGAACTGGCAACTGTAGCGCATCAGCGCGCGCAGCGGCAGGTTCGGCACCAGGAAGGCACTGGCCCGGAGCAGCTTGTGCGGGTCCGCCTCGGGCGCCACCACGAAGGCCGGCACCTCCTGCCCACGCGCGTCGCGGAGCACCGCCTCGGTCACCTGCTGCAGGTCGGCCCGCGTGAGCGTCACGGAGATGGGGTAGCCCACCGGCCCGACCACGTTGTCGGGCAGCACCGCCGGCTCCTCTCGACCGTCCCAGCCCGTGGGCACGCGGGTCTGCTTGTCGAGCGGGAAGGTCACCACGTCGGGCACCTTCGTGTCGTCCTTCGGGGCCCGTTGGGCGGCTCCGGCCAGCAGGACGAAGGCCGTCGTCTGCCCCCTCGCCACGCCGACGCCGAATGCCCGGCCCTGCGGGTCGAGCAGCCCCACCCGGTGGTAGACCGTGCCCCACAGGCTGTCCACCGCCGCCGCGCCGTCGGTCAAGCCATGGACCGCCTCGGCCACCAGCTCGCCGTCGAACCGGGCCGCGGCCGCGCGCTCCGCCGCCGTCGCGCCGGTGAAGCCGGGCTTGCCGGCCTCCTCGTCGTGGCCGCGCACGCCGTTCTGCGCCAAGTACTCGGCGTGGGCCTGCGCGGCGCGCATCAGCTCGGGTGAGCAGTACCCGTCCTGCAGGTTCAGCGCGTGGCGGTACTCGTGGATGCGGAGGAACGCCAGCGAGCGCTGGTCGTCGGTGACGCGCTGCAGGCATTGGGCGGCCAACTCGGGCGTCGCGCGGCGCCCGCCACGGACCACCACGTCGAGCACACCGCTGCGCGCGTGGCCGGCATACTGCCCCACCGCGGGTCGGAGCGCCAGCAAGCCGCCCTGCTCGGGCCGCAGCAGGCTCCGCGCGCCCACGACGTAGTCCTTGCCCGTGGCAAAGGTGGGCCCGCCGAACCGCGCCAGCAGGCGTCCCCACGGCAGCCCCGTGCTGAGAAAGCGCTCCAGGTCGCCATCGGCGTTGAGCAGCGGCCCGCCGTCGAACATCCGCCACTCACCGAAGGCGTCGACCCTCACCTCCTCGCGATCGCCGACGAAGATGTCCGTGATGGTCTCCTCGCCGTCGGCCGGCACCTTGACCCGGAAGGCGTGCGCTCCGAGCTCGGCGATGGCCTCCTCCTCGGGCCGGCCGCCCTCCACGGTGAGGGTCAGGGTCCCGTCACCATCACGCACGCCGTAGCGCCCGACGTGCGGGTAGAAGACCAGCGCGCCAGCACATGCGGACGTCCAGACGTGCTGCGCACCCACGGCGATCTCGGTGCCGGAGCCAACCCGTGCCATCAGGTGGCCCCAGCCGAAGCGGCCCACCCGGAAGCCGTGACCCAGGGCGCTGGAAAGCCCGAGATGGCCCTTCCACATGGTCCACTCGCCGGACGCGGTGACCTTGATCTGCTCGCCGCTGAGCACGTAGAGCTGGCTGTTGAGCCGCCCGGCCGTGGCCGGGAAGGTGAAGGTCGCCGTCCGCGCCGGGGCATGCGGCCCGGCGAGCAGCGTCAGCACGAGGACCGGCCAGGCAACCATGCACCACACCTCCACTACCTTCGACAGCCGGGCCCGTGCCGGGTGGCGGCTAGGCTTCCGGCCGCAGCGTCGGGAACAGGATCACGTCGCGGATGCTGTGCTGGTCGCAGAGCAGCATCACCAGCCGGTCGATGCCGATCCCCAGCCCGCCGGCGGGCGGCATGCCGTACTCCAGGGCGGCCACGAAATCCGCGTCGTACGGCATCGCCTCTTCGTCCCCGCGCTGCGCGCGCCGAGCCTGCGCCTCGAACCGCGCACGCTGGTCGATCGGATCGTTCAGCTCCGAGAAGGCGTTCCCCATCTCGAGCCCGGCCACGAACGGCTGAAACCGCTCGGTCAGCGCCGGCTGACCGGGCTTCCGCTTCGCCAGGGGGCTCAGCTCCACAGGGTATTCGACGATGAACGTGGGCTGGATGGTCAGTGGCAGCACGTGTTTCTTCAGGATGGCATCCACGATCTGCCCGAAGCCGTCCGTCGGCTGGACGTAGACGCCCACCTCTTCGGCCACGCGCCGCGCCGCCGCCTCGTCGCCCGCCATCCCACGGAGGTCGTGACCGGTGGCCTCCGCCACCGCTGCGTACAGCGCCTTCCGCGGCCAGGGCGGAGTGAAGTCCAGAAAGTGCTCGCCGCAGCGGCACTGCACCCGGCCGTGCACCGCCTCGCAGGCCGCGCAGAAGATCCGCTCGGTCAGCTCCATCACGACGTGGTAGTCGGCATACGCCTGGTACGCCTCGAGCATCGTGAATTCGGGGTTGTGCGCGGTGTCGATGCCTTCGTTGCGGAAGTTGCGGTTGATCTCGTAGACCCGCTCGAAGCCGCCCACCAGCAGCCGCTTGAGGTACAGCTCCGGGGCGATGCGGAGGTAGAGCTCCATGTCGAGCGCGTTGTGGTGGGTGACGAACGGCCGGGCCGCCGCGCCGCCGTGGATGGGCTGCAGGATGGGCGTCTCAACCTCCAGGAAGCCGAGCCCGTCGAGCGTCCGCCGCACCGCCGAGACGATGGCCGAGCGCGCCTCGAACACCCGCCGCACCTCGCGGTTGACGAACAGGTCCACGTAGCGCTGCCGGTAGCGCGACTCCACGTCGGCCAGGCGGTTCCAGCTCTGCCCGTCCTTCTCCTTGCCCAGCGGCGGCGGGCGGAGGGCCTTGCTGAGGATGGTCACCGCCGTCGCGTGGACGGACACCTCGCCCATGCGGGTCTTCATCACCGTGCCCTCGACCCCCACGATGTCGCCGGCGTCGAGCGTCTCGCGGAGCAGCTCGAGCGGTTCCTCGCCGAGCGAGTCCACGTTGGCGAAGACCTGGATCTTGCCGCTCTGGTCGT
>JACPDV010000101.1 GCA_016183835.1 Armatimonadota bacterium | reverse complement strand
GCCGCCGCTCGCGCCGCGCGACGTGGCGGTGATGGTGCTCGACCGGCTGAGTGCGGCGGACGGCGGGCAGATCGACGCCGTGCAGCGCTGGAGCGAGGGCAATCCGCTCTATGTCCACGAGTGGTGCGAGTGGCTGCGGGGCGGGCGGCGGCTCGACGACGAGCCGGAGTCGGTGCCGTGGCGCCTGGAGGAGCTGGCCGACCAGGCCGTGGACGCGCTGGACGAGCGGCGTCGCGCGGCGCTGTGCGCCGCCGCGGTGGCGGCGGAGCCCGATGGTCTGTCGCTCGAGCCGGCGGTGGTGCGCTACCTGCTCGAGCTGCCCAACTGGGTCAGCCTGGTGGACGAGCTGGTGGCCGCCGGGTGCCTGCAGCGCAACGGCGCGCTGGTCACCTTCCGCCACCGGGTGCTGTGGTGGGTCTGCCGGCGGCGAATGCTGGGGAGCGTGCGGACCGAGCTGGCGGCGCGCGCCGCGCAGGCCGAAGAGCTGCTGGCCAGGGCCACGTAGCGGCGAGGAGGCGTGAGATGCTCTTGAGCGTGTTCGCGCAGGCGCTGGGTGGCGACATCCACCACCAGATCCGCACCGCCGCGGCGCTCGGCTTCGAGGCGCTCGAGCTGCGCCACGCGGTGGACGGCGTGCCGCTCGGCGAGCTGGCCGTGGAGCAGTTCCGGGAGATCTGCGAGTCCGCCGCCGAGGAGGGGCTCCTCGTCGCCACCTTGGCCGTGGGCACGCTTGATCAGCTCGCGCGGCACGAACACGTGTTGTGGCACCTGGGCGAGCTGGCCATCATCGCCGGGGCGCGTGTGCGGGTCTTCAGCTCCATCCGGCCGCCGGGCGCCAACCGGCTCAGCGAGCCCGACGTCGAGCTGTTCGCCCGTGAGGCCGCCGCGCTTCGGTTCTGTGCGCAGGTGATCGGCGAGGCCAGCCACGGCGGGCTGGTGATGCTCGAAGCGGAGCCCGACAGCATCGCCAACACCATCGCTCGGCAGGCCCGCCTGATCACCGCCGCGGAGACACCCGAGGTGGGCTACAACTGGGATCTCGTCAACTGCTGGCGCGCCGGCGAATACCCCTGGCCCGGGCCCTGGCCGCTGCTCTCCGAACGGCTGTACGGGATCCACCTCAAGGGCGCGAAGGGCGCGGCCCACAACCCTGAGGAATACGCGTCGATGGCCATCCCCGGCGACGACGACCTGCCCCACCACGCGATCTGGGCCACCCTTGCCGCCGCCGGATTCGACGGGCCCATCACCGTCGATCCTCACTATCCGGACTTCGCGCCCGCCGACCGCTTCGACCCCGAGCCCGCGAATCCCGATGCGGAAGTCTGCGTCCGCACCCTCGCCGCCATGCAGGTGCTGCGCGCGCATGCCCTCGCCGGCGCCGTCTGACTGGAGCCCGCCATGCCCGGCCTGCCGCTGCCCACCCTCACCGCCGTGTGGCGCAGCACCGTCAACAAGTTCCCCCGCAAGACCGCCGTGGTCGTCGACGGGCAGCGCTACACCTACGCCCAGCTCGACGCCGACATCGCGCGCCTCGCCGCGCGGCTCCAGGCGCTGGGCGTCAAGCCGGGCGACTGCGTCGCGGTGGCGATGCCCAACAGCCGCGAGTTCTACCTCGCCTACTGGGCCATCCTCCGTTGCGGGGCCATCCTCGCGCCGGTCAACACCCGCCTCGGCACGCCCGAGATGCAGTACGTCTTCGGCAACGTGGACCCCAAGGTGATCTTCGTTCACCGCGAGGTGTGGCCGGTGGTGGAGGCGGCCATCCCGATCGGGCCGCACCGCATCGGTGTCGAGGTGGCCGGCGCGGAGCCGTTCGAGGACGCCCTGGCGGCGGGTGGCGAGCCGGAGCCGGTGGCGCAGGAGACCGAGGCCGTGGCCTTCATCGCTCACACCTCGGGCACCACGGGCCAGCCGAAGGGCGCCATCATGCGCCACGTGGACCTGCTGTTCAACATCAAGAACACCGTCATCCCGTTCGGCTGGCGGCACGAGGACACACATCTCCTCTTGGTGCCGCTGTTCCACGCCACCGGGCTGTACAGCATCGTCCCGTCGAGCTGCTACCTGGGGAGCACCGTGGTGGTGGCTCCGCGGCCCGACCCGCGGGAGGTGATCGAGCTGATCGCCCGCGAGCGCGTGACCACGTTCCTCTCCGTCCCCACGTTCCACCACATGGTGGTCTCGCTGCCGGGGATCGAGGACTACGACCTGAGCTGCCTGCGGATGATCGGCTACAGCGGCTCGCCGATGCCGCCGCGGACGATCATCAAGCTGCGCGAGCTGTTCCCCCACGTCCGGCTGCACAACTTCTTCGGCCTCACCGAGACCATCGCCCTGACTCACATCACGCCCGGCGACTGCGCACTGAGCCATGCGGACAGCATCGGCAAGGTGATCCCCGACATCGGGATGAAGGTCCTCCGCGAGGACGGCCAGATCGCCGCGCCGAACGAGGTGGGGATTCTGCACATCCACCGCGAGTGCACCATCCGGGGCTACTGGAACCGGCCGGGACTGCTGGAGGAGAGCATCACCGCCGACGGCGAGTGGTTCAACACGGGTGACCTGGCGCGGGTGGATGACGACGGCTTCG